>CALVIR010000035.1 GCA_944331915.1 uncultured Bacilli bacterium
TATAGTATCTTTGATTTCTTTGATTTATATAGTGACTATGATTATCAGCCCCTAAAAACTACAACATAGCGAAATTTTTTATAAAATATAATCAGAACAATTTCTTATATTTTATTGTAACATATTAATCTAGTTATTTTCAAAAACAAAATATTTAACCCCCTAGATATTTTGACACAAGTATCAAAATTACCAGTGGATATTTGCATATAAAATAAAAATCAGTCATATTTCAGACTGAATGTATCAAAAGTTCGTGCTTTTCGAACAGATTTACCAATGGTGCCGGAAGTAAGAATTGAACTTACCGCTGATCCTTACCAAGGATCTGTTTTACCACTAAACTATACCGGCGTACAAATAGATTTTAGCATATCATTAGTTAAAGGGCAAGTAAGTTTTTGTCAGAAAATAGAAAAATAAGTAGTAATAGATCACTTTTTTCATCTTGGTGCTTGGTTGCAGATAAAGTCTTCCTTATGATATAATGAGACTACTAAGGAGTGATTTTATGTTAGCATTTGCTAAGAGTAATGAAAAAGAAATAAATGAGGAGAGGATAGTTGATCAAATTAGAGCTTTAGGAATTGATATGATTCATGAAGCGAATAGTGGACACCCTGGTATTGTCTTGGGGGCAGCACCTATCATATATACAGTGTATGCTCATCATTTAAGATTTGTTAAAGATGATCCTAAATTTTTTAATCGCGATCGTTTTGTAATGAGTGCTGGTCATGGTTCAGCTTTGTTATATGCTACTTTAGGTATGGCTGGTTTTAATATCGAGTTAGATGACTTAAAAAAATTTCGCCAATTAGATTCTATTACCCCAGGACATCCTGAATATGGAGTAACTCCTGGAGTTGATGCGACAACAGGACCATTAGGACAAGGAGTAGCGATGGCTGTTGGAATGGCGATAGCTGAAAGACATAGTGAAGCCCTTGTTAATGATCGTAAAACCAAAGTAATCGATTACAATGTCTATTGTCTTTGTGGTGATGGTGATTTAATGGAAGGTGTTAGCTATGAAGCTTGTTCGTTAGCAGGTCGTCTTCGTTTAAATAACTTAATCCTTCTTTATGACTCAAATCGTGTTTGTCTAGATAGTGATACTAATAAAACTTTTATCGATAACATCGAAGAACGTTTTAAAAGTATGGGCTTTAATTATCTTACTAGTGATGATAGTGTGGCTAGTATTGATAAAGCTATTACTAGTGCTAAAAGTAGTGTTTTACCTACTATTATTGAGATAAAAACAACGATTGGTAAATACTCTAAAAATGCTGGCAAAAATATTGTTCATGGTAAACCTTTAGATGATGAAGATATTACTAATATAAAGAAAGAACTTAATATAAGAGATATTCCTTTTGCTATTTCTAGTGAAACTTTAGAAAGCTTTCAAAACTTTATTAATGAAAGAAATAGTAATTTAAAAGCTGACTTTGAAAGTAAGATAGAATTATTAGATGAGAAGAGTAAAGAACTCTTAATGACTTTAATGAATGATGATAAAGCGATTGACTTAACAAATCTTGATTACAAGATGCCTGAAGATAGAGTAGAGTCTTTAAGAGAAGCATCTAGTAAAGTATTAAATTCTCTTGCTAATAGTAGTAAATTAATCTTTGGAGGAGCTGCTGATTTATCAAGTTCTACTCTTACTTACTTAAAAGATAAAGGTGATTTCTCTTTAGATGATTATAACGGTAGAAATATTTTCTTTGGAGTTAGAGAGTTTGCTATGGCTGCTATTGCTAATGGACTAGCTTTATCAGGGTATAGACCATTTGTCTCTACATACCTTGCCTTTAGTGATTATCTAAAACCAGCTTTACGTCTATCCTCACTTATGAATTTACCAGTTACTTACATCTTTACTCATGACTCTATAACGGTTGGAGAAGATGGACCAACTCATCAAGCAGTTGAACAACTTGTTGGTTTAAGAGCCACTCCTAATTTAGATGTTTTTAGACCAAGTGACAGTAATGAAGTAATTGGAACATATAAAACTATTTTTGCTAATTCAAAACCAGCTTGTATTATTTTAAGTCGTAATAAAACAACAATAAGAGAAACCTCATCTGTATCTTTAGTTGCTAATGGTGCTTACATTATAAAAAAAGAAGAACGTAAATTAGATGCAATTATTATTGCGACAGGAGAAGAGGTAGATCTTGCCTTTGCAGTTAGTGATTTACTAAAAGAAAAAGGTTATGATATTAGAATAGTTTCAATGCCATCTATTGAAAGATATAATCTTTTATCAAAAGAAGAACAAGATTCTCTATTACCAGTAGGTGTTAAGAAATTTATTATTGAACGTTCATCTTCTTACTCTTGGTATCAATTTGCTTATAATGATAACTATCTTTTCACTATTAATAACTTTGGTTATAGTGGTAATGCTGATGCTATTAGTAAAAAGATATTCTATACCAAAGAAGATATTTCCTTAAAAATAGAAGATATAATTAAATAATTCGACAAAAAATGCTAAGCTTTCTTGTTATTATAATTATGGTGATAATAATGAGAGAGTTTTTTATTTTTGAAATTAAAGATGAATTTAAAAGCTTATACATAGACAAACCAAGTATTTTGTATAATATTTTTGAACAGATTTATTCTTTAAAAAGAGAAGACTTAGATTATGGATATAGTCTTTTTAAACAATTGACTAAGAAAATAGATAAAGATAAAGCAGATAGATATTTATTTGTTAAGTATCATCAATCTATTCCTTATAGTAAGAAAAAAGAGGTACATTATTATAATAATCCTGCTCATGAAGAAATAAGTACCTTAGTTATAAAAAGAGCTTATATGTTACTTAGGACTAATTACTATGATTGTTTCTTTTTAGATGTTTTAAATGGTCTTAATAATACTTATTTTGCTTGTGACTTTAAAAATCAAGATTATTTCTTCTTAGAGAGTCGAAAATTACTTGTTTAATTTCCTAATTTAAGGTAATATATTGTTGTAGGGAGTGATATTATGTTACATGATATATTAATGATTTTAATTGGTCTTATTATTGGTGCCTTTATTGGTTTCTTTATTGCAAGAACAGTTACTAAACGTTATATGAAGAAAAATCCACCTATTAATGAGGAAATGATTAAGGCATTAATGATGCAAATGGGAAGAAAACCAAGTCAAAAACAAGTTAATCAGATGATGAAATCAATGCAAAAATATATGTAGTTTTGCATTTTTTTTGAAAGGATTTTATGATGCAGGATTTAGATTTAAAAAAGCAATTAATGAAGGAAATAGAAACAGCACCGCTAGATGTTGACTTGATTGGAAAGGTTATAGCTTTAAAAGATTATAATTATAAAGATAAAGAGTTAAGATGCTATTTAGATGAAATTTTAACAGAAAAATATAGAGATATTTTTAAGGTAAAAATGAAGATACATTAAAGAAAATTATTTCTTATACTTATTATAGAGGTCATCTATGTAAGCCTTTAGATTTTATTAGATATAATGACATGCTATTTTGTGATGAGCTAATGTTAGATTCTGATTTAGATCCATATAAAAGACAGTATTTTATAGTTGCTGGTACTAAGCACTATGATATTGACGATATTGATTTAAGATATGCTTTTAGAGAATTTTTTGATGATAAGTATCATGTTCATTATTTTAAAAATAATAAGAAAAAATGTGAATCTCTATCAAGAGCATTAACTGTACTAATTAATAATACTAGCAGAGAGCAAGGTCTTGGAGATATAGTTTTAGCAGTAAGTAGACTTAATCAAAATGATGAGAATGCACACTATGGCATGAGTGGTTGTATGTATAAAGGTGACGCAAGAGTTATTGTTGATTTTACACTAGAAGATTTAATGAACTATATTTATTACAAGAAAACAGCTTCATTAGATATGACTATAGTTGGTGAAGATAACTTACAAGCTTATAATATTGTTCAAACCCCAAGTAATGAAAAAATATTAAATTGGAATATTACTAAAAAAGAATTAGATAAGTGGGATTTTAATTTAGAACTTGAAAAAGCTAAAGTACTAAAGAAATAATTATAATTACTCAAAATGTTGATATGTTGTAATATACTAAAATTAATTAGTACTTAAATAAAAAAACTATAAAACTTGTCTTTGTTCGCTTGTTTTATAGATGCATTTATGATATTGTAAAGTTGGAATACCTAGTAGGGGTGTTTTGCCTCTTTCTTTCACTTTAGTAAATAGGGGGTTAGAAAGGGGAAATGTCTATGGGTAAGAAAGACTTTTTAATAGTTATATTATTAATTATTATCATATTGTTGATTATTTATAGATAGTAAAACGCCCTATTACAACTTTGTAATTAGGGTGTTTTACTTCCAAAACTATTTTGAGGTAACACCCAAATCGCAAACTAGGTATTCCTCATTTTTATTTATATGTAAGTTTTCCTTACATATTCATATTATCATAAAAATATCTTTTTTTCAAGTTGTAAAGCAAGGCTTTTTGTGATAGAATTTAATTGTTATTTATTGCCCCATAGCCAAGTGGTAAGGCAGTGCGCTCTGACCGCATTATGCGTTAGTTCGAATCTAACTGGGGCAGCCAATTGAAAATTATCCCTTATAATATAAGGGTTTTATTTTGATTTTTCTTATAATTTTATTGTAAGATAAAGTAATTTAGTATAAAATATTATCAAATGTAAGTATCTTTAGGAAAATTGATGATACTTAAAAGAGGGAGAGATTTAAATGAATAAAGAGTTGGCAGATTTACTTTTTAAAGATGTAAAGATAACAGTAGAGGAGATTGAAGAAAAATATAAAGATAGAGATTTGCCTGATGGAGCTTATGTTACTAGATT
The DNA here is from genome assembly GCA_944331915.1 of uncultured Bacilli bacterium. GTDB lineage: Bacteria > Bacillota_I > Bacilli_A > RF39 > UBA660 > Onthousia. Next base: position 4,869 of record CALVIR010000035.1, read on the forward strand.
TGGCCCATCACCAACAGGATTTATGCATGTTGGTAATTTGTATGGAGCTTTTATTAGTTCAATGCTAGCTAAACAAACAGGTGGAGTTTTTTATCTAAGAATCGAAGATACTGATAGTAAAAGAGAAAAAGAAGGAGCAATCGAAGCGATTATTGATGGTCTTAAAGCTTTTGATATAAATTATACAGAAGGTTATGGAGTAGGTGGAGATTATGGTCCATATATTCAAAGTGAACGTGTTGATATCTACAAAGCTTATGCTAAAAAACTAGTAAGTGAAGGAAAAGCTTATCCTTGTTTTATGACAGAAGAAGAATTAGCAGAAATTAGAAGTGGCCAAGAATTAAGAAAAGAAAAGATTGGCATCTATGGTAGTTATGCGGTTGATAGGGATTTATCACTTGAAGAGGTAAAGGAACATCTTGCTAAAGGAGATAGCTATGTTATTCGTCTTAAATCACCAGGCGACTCTCATAATGAGATAGTCTTGCATGACTTAATAAAAGGGGATATAACTCTTCCAGAAAATGATATAGATGAGGTCATTCTAAAAAAAGATGGTATTCCAACTTATCATTTCGCTCATGTTATAGATGATCATTTAATGCGTACTACTCATGTTTTAAGAGGTGATGAATGGGTACCAAGTTTTCCTAAACATTTACAACTTAATCAAGTTCTAGGTTTCAAACCATGTAAATATGCGCATATCGCTCCTCTTACGAAAAAAGAAGATGGTAAGATTCGTAAATTTAGTAAGAGAAAAGATCCTGAATTTGCTGTTAGTTATTATGAAGAAGTTGGTATTCCAAAAGATGGAGTTAGACTTTATCTTGCCACACTAGCTAATACTAATTTTGAAGAGTGGTATTTGCAAAACAAAGATAAATCTATTGAAGACTTTAAATTCTCCTTTAAAAAAATGCCTACAGGGGGAACTCTATTCGATATGGAGAAATTAAATAATATTTGTAGAACCTATTTTTCAAGAATTAGTGCCGAAACAATTTATAATGATGCCTTAGACTATTATAAAAAGTATGATCAAAAGTTTTATAATTTAATGGTAAAAGATAAAGACAAACTGATTGCTTTCTTAAATATAGAACGTGATAGTAAAAGACCAAGAAAAGATATTGCAACATATAAAGATATAAAAATAGAAAGTTCATATATATTTAATGATATATTCTATCAAGATAGAAATGAAACTTATAAAGAGATAAGTGGAGATATTGACTTTGATATCGTTAATAAATATATAGAAATATATCAAGACTTTAATAGTGAAGATGAGTGGTATAATCAGATTAAAGTATTAGCAGAAGAAAATGGTTATGCTCCTAGTGTTAAAATGTATAAAGAAGATCCAACTCTTTATAAAGGCCATATTGGTGATGTGTGTGAAATGATTAGACATTTACTTACTGGTAGGGTTAAAACTCCTAATCTATATCAGTTATTAAAAATTATTGGTATCGACGAATTTAAAAGAAGAGTTGACTTTTATAAAGATAATATAAGTTAAGTAAGTTTTAGTAACTACTTAGCTTTTTCTTTTGTATTAAAGAACTAATAAATGTTATAATATATAAAGAAAGGATGATAATATGGAGATAAAAGAAGAAATACTAAAAGAAATGCATAATCATTATGGACATGATGATACTAATAAAATTGTTAGAAGAGCACTTAATAATCATAAGATAAGTGAGATTGTAAGAGAAAAAGCACATAGTAGTTCTCTTTTAAATAATTTTTCTCTTAATATTGAAACATTACCAGTAACAGAACAAAAAGCTAGCGGAAGATGTTGGATTTTCGCTGGTTGTAATGTCTTAAGAGAAGCAATATGTAAAAAGTATAATTTAGAAAACTTTGAGCTTTCAGAGAACTATCTGGCTTTTTATGATAAATTAGAAAAATGTAACTATATAATGGAAGCTTTAATTGAATTAAAAGATAGAGATAGTGATGATAGAGAAAGATATCATCTCTTAACAAGAGGTATTGAAGATGGTGGACAATGGGATCTCTTTGTTAATATTATAAATAAATATGGAATTGTTCCTAAGAGTGTGATGGAAGAGACATTTCAAAGTTCTAATACTAATGAAATTAATAAACTAATAAATAGAAAACTTAGACAATTTAATGCAAGAATATTAAATTCTAAAGAAAATTTAGAATACTTAAAAAGTCTTTATTTAGAAGATATCTATCGAATACTATGTGATTGTTTTGGAATGCCTCCTCAAAAATTTAATTTTGAATATACTGATAAAGATAAAAAATATCATATAATTAAAGATATTACTCCTAAAGAATTCTATGAAAAATATACAGATGTTGATGTTAATGATTATGTGAGTATTATTAATGCTCCAACTAAAGATAAACCTTTTGATAAAACCTATACTGTAAAATATGTAGGAAATGTTATTGAAGGAAATAAAGTCTTATACTTAAATCTTGCTATTGAGGATTTTAAAAAACTGATTATAAAGCAATTAGAAGCGAAAGAGGTTGTTTGGTTTGGATGTGATTGCTCTAAAGATGCTAGTAGGATGGATGGCATTTATGATGATAAATCCTTTAATTATAATGATACTTTCAAGACTGATTTTTATATGACAAAAGAAGAAATGTTAGAAAATGGTGAAAGTTCTATGAATCATGCAATGGTTATTACTGGGGTTAATCTTGATGAAGGTAAAGCGACCAAATGGAAAATAGAGAATAGTTGGGGTGATAAGATTGCTAATAAAGGCTACTTTATCGCTAGTGATAGTTGGTTTGATAAATATGTATATCAAGCGGTTATTAATAAGAAATATCTAACTAAAGAACAGTTAAATGAGTTAAAACTAAAACCTGTAGAATTAAAACCATGGGATCCAATGGGAACTTTAGCTTAGATCAATATATAGTAGAAAAGAGGCAATAATATGAATGATGAATTAAAATATCCTAGAGTTTATGCATTATTAGAAATGAATAAAGAATGTTTTATAAGACATACAAGATTTGAGGAAACTATAGGTATTGTAGTATCTCCTTGTTATTTAGTAGGAGAAAAATCTACTTATTATAAAGATGGGACTACTAGAAAAGAATATGATGTCGTATTTCCTAGAACTGCTGATGATATATTTCATGATTATTTTGATAAGGAATGCATTCCTGAATATAATCTTGATGGTTATACCAATACTGCTTCTGTTTCCTTTGTTAGTTCTAGTTATGAAGAAGCGATTAAAAAAAGAAATGAAATGATAGAGAAAAATATATTTAATGGAATACATTCATTACTTCCGTTAGAACCTATTGAATCATTTAGTGAAAGATGTGATGAATACTTGAAAAAAATTGAAGAATACCAACAAAGACTTAATAATGTTGAATCTATAGAACAAGTTAAGACAAAAATAAAAACACCTGCAAATAAGTAGGTGTTAAATACTTTATTGGTAGCCTGTACGGGGTTCGAACCCGTGTATATTGCCTTGAGAGGGCAACGTGTTAAACCACTTCACCAACAGGCCATTAAACTTACTAGATAAGTTTAACATAAAACTTTAGAACATGCAATACCTTGCGGGTGAGAAAAAAATATGATATAATATTTCTCTTACGAGAGAGAAGAGGTGTTTAAAGTGCTCCAATTACCAATGACGATAAAAGATATAACTGTAAATGTTACGATAAACTTTAATAATATTATGGTAGAAAAAGATAAATTAGACTCTAGAACAATTGGACTTGAAGAAAGTGACGTTATTGTAGATAGAACTAATATTAAATCTTTAAGAAATGATGAATATTATAACAAAAATCCTGAGGCTTTAACTGCTATAATTAGAAAAAATATTAATTATAGTAATAGAGGTGTAACTAATATTAAAGTAACAACTAAAAAATACAAAGATAGTGATTTTTATGATGTATATTATCTTCCTTTACCACCTTTTACTACTAATCCTATAACTGACTATATTTATGGCTCTCTTCTTAATAGTATTAGATTAAGTACTCCAGATTTAGATAAAAAAATAAATTTAGATCTACATAAAATAGGATTTGATAATCTAATTTCTAAAGAATTCTTAAATCATATTTTAACATTAAAAAATAACTTTTTAGATCCATATCTTTTAGAAGATCAAATAAGAAAAGATGGATATGGTAGCCAATTAGATGTTTTAAATTTCTTTAACACTTTAAATTATGAGATTAATAATGATGATTTTATCGTAACTAGTGAAATAGATGATGTTATTAACTTTTTATCTAAAGATAGCAAAGAAGGAAGAAAACTAGTTAATTACAAAAATATGGCCCTAAGTAATTATGAATCTTATTTAGCTTTAGGAACATTTAACAATCTTCTTTATAATCGTCCTCTTACTTGGCCTAGTCTGTCTTTAGAGCAACAAAAGACTTTAAGATTAAAATTAGATTCTAAAAGGAATGTAGCTTAAGATGAGATTTTCTCGCTTAGAATTACAAATTGGTAAAAATAATCTAAAACTTTTAGAAAAGAAGACTGTTTTAATTGTTGGTTGTGGAGGAGTAGGAGGTTACGTCATAGAAGCTTTAGCTAGAAGCGGTATTGGAACGTTAATATTAGTTGATTATGATAAGGTAGAAAGTACTAACTTTAATAGACAGTTAATTGCCTTAACGAGTAATTTAGGAAAACTAAAAGTTGATTGTTACAAAGATAGATGTAGGGAAATAAATCCGGAATTAATTGTTATTACAAGGTCTCTCCAACTTACACCAGATAATTTAGGAAATATTTTTGCAGAAAAAATAGATTTTGTTGTTGATGCTTGTGATGATTTAAAAGTTAAATATGCCTTAGCAGAATATTGTTTAAAAGAAAATATTGCTTTTATAAGTTCTATGGGTACAGGTAACCGCTTTGATCCTAGTAAACTTATTATTACAACCCTTGATAAAACCTGTAATGACCCACTAGCTAGAGCATTCAGAAAGAAATTTAGTAATAAAAAAGATTTAAAAAAGGTTAGAGTTTGTACCTCGACCGAGTTACCATTAAAAATAAATAATAAAACTATTTCATCTAATGCTTTTGTACCTGGAGCAGCAGGACTTTTAATTGCTAGTTATGTCATTAAGGCGATTATTGAAAATGGGGGTTAAAATGAAAGAGATCAGCTTTATAAAAAATTTTGTTTCAGAAATTTTTTTTGTTAGTAATTTTGAAGAGATTAATAATTATGTTAAAAGCCTATTAGATTCTCCTTTGGAGACACTAGATAATATAACCATCGAAGAATTAGAAAAAGCAAAAAGAGCACTTATTCATAATAGTAAAATTATAGGTGGAAGTAGGAATCGTGATTTTAGTGCTAATTTGGAATTAGTATTTTTTAGATTTAAAGAAAAAGATTCTCTAACTTATAAAACTATTCTTGATTTAGTAAACAGAAAATGCCAAGAAGAAGAATTAATTTGGGCATTTAAAGTGGTAGGAGATTATAAAGCAATTCTTAAGAAAATTCTTTTTCAAAAAGATAACATTTTTGAGTATAGCGATGAAACTATAAATACCATTGAAACTACTTTAGAAAATGAACCTTGGTATAAGAGATTTATTAAAGAAAAGAGTATAGAAGAAGCAACAAGAATTTTAGATAATATAGAAAAAGAAGATACTATAAATGAGAATACCATTTGTGAGTTAAAATCTTTATTACGGGTTTTAGATTATGATAATCTTAGGCCTAGTGTAACTATTAGAATAATAGAAATGTTAAATAAATGTAATTATATACTAACACAAGAGAAAGATACTAATAAAGATTATTATAATATAACAATTTTACTTAACGAAATAAAGAATAAATTATTAACTGATACCACTAATAAGATTACTTATAAACTAGTAAATGGAAACTTAAATCTTAGTTTAGGAGAAGACTTTAATAAACCAATAAATTATTTAAATTCTGAGCTTGCCTTTGTTAAGAAAAAAGCGCCAATTATGACATTAGATGATGTTGTATCACCAGATTTAGATAGTGCATTTTCCATTGTTAAACAAGATGATCTATTTTTATTTGATGTTTATGTTACTGATGTCCCTTCTTTTCTTGGAGTCAATAGAGAACTTAGTATTAATGCTTTTAGACAAGGAAGCAGCTTCTATTTAAGGGATAATAAGACTAATATTAATTATGATATGCTTCCTAAAAGTTTATCACATGATTATTTAAGTATGACAAAGAAAACAACAAATAGAAAAGGAAAAAATGCAATTTGTTTTCATTATATTATTGATAAAGATGGTAGTATCTGTTCCTTAAATATAGAAAGGAAAAGAGTTGCTGTTAGTTTTAATTTATTTAAGGTTGAAGCCGAAAAGATTTTAAAAACTAAACAGCAATTAACTTTAGTTGATAAGTCTCTTTTCTTGTTAAGAGATCTATGTAAAAAAGTAGGAAATAAGAATAAAGAAAAAGAATATTTAGCGAGCTTAAGACGGGGAACTATTAATGATATGATTGCTTTCCCATCGATTTTAATAAATTATAGTATAACGGATAAATTAGAATTTGGGATATATCGAAATAAAGGTATCTTTACAACCTTAAGTTCTGAAGATAGTAATTCATATGCACGAGGTGGGGCACCATTAAGAAGATATGCTGATGATATAAACTTGGCTATTTTATTAGAACAAGAAAACCTTCAAAGTTTTGCGAAAGATGATTTTAGATATCTTGAAAACAATCTTGAAGAGATTGTAGAACATTTAAATGAGCAAGATAAGATTGAAAAATATATTGGTAAAAATAATGAACTAGTGAAAAGATATTATTTAAAAAAATAAAGAACTGAGTAAAGTAAATACCCAGTTCTTTTTAAAACTTTCTATATAAACCAATAACTTTACCAAGAATGGTAACCTCATCTAAAATAATTGGTTCCATTGTATCATTTTCAGGTTGCAATCTAAAATGACCATTTTCCTTATAAAACGTCTTAACTGTTGCTTCATTATTATTGTTCATTGCTACTACAGTTTCTCCATTTCTAGCTGTACTTGTTCGTTCTACAATTAAAATATCCCCATCATAAATACCAACATTAATCATCGATTCACCACTAACTTTTAAAGTAAAAATCTCTTTTTTATTACCAAATAGTTCGGTTGGTAAAGCGAAAGTTTCATCTGGTCTTTCAATCGCTTCGATGGGTGTACCAGCTGTTACTTTACCAAGAAGTGGTACTTTCACAACATCATCATCGTTATTTAAATATTCATTGTCAACAAGTACCTCGATTGTTCTATTGGTACCACTACCTTTCCTTATATATCCTTTATTAACAAGTTGTTTTAAATGAAAATGAATAGTAGCAGGACTTGACAATTTCGCTTCATCACCAATTTCTCTAACCGTTGGTGGATATCCATTTTTAGCAATTAATTTTTTAATAATTTGTAAAATATCATATTGTCTATCAGTTAATTTTTCCATTTTACACTTTTCCTCCTTTATTTGTATTAATTTTAGCATATGTTATGTAAAATGTCAAACAAATCTTCGAAAACTAATTGACAATAAACATTAGTTCGATTTAAAATAGTATCAGAAAGAAGGAGTGATGATAATGTTAAATGTAAAAACTATTTTAAAAACTGCTTTAGGAGTATGTCTAATCTATATTATGGCCGTTATTTTAACCTTATTAATGTGTAATAGAGTAAGTGAATTAGAAAGTAATGAAGATATAAAGATTATAAATAATAATGTGGCTTTAGCAGTAAAATAATTTTTAAAAAAGCTAGTAGTGTGATACAATAAATAAAGAAAGAGTGATGTTATGAAAAAAATAATCCTTGTTGATGGAAATAATTTGTTATTTAGAAGTTATTATGCTACTAGTTATAGTGGAGTAATAATGAGAAATTCAAAAGGCTTTCCTACTAATGGGCTTTATGGGTTTATAAATATGATTAATAAAGTAATTGAAGAAGAAAAACCAAACTATATTTTAGTAGCTTTTGATAAAGGAAAAACTTTTCGTCATGATAAATATGATTCCTATAAAGCTGGTCGTAAGGAAATGCCTTTAGAATTAAAAGAACAATTTCCTAAAGCAAAAGAAGTTCTTGAGGCGATGGGAATAAAACATTTTGAAATTGATAATTATGAAGCCGATGATATAATTGGAACTTTAGCGAAAAAAGTTGATGAAGAAGATGAATTTATTGCAACCATTATATCAAGTGATAAAGACTTGTTACAATTAATTAGTGATGAGGTAGATGTGAAGCTTCTAAAGACAAAAGGATCTATTAGATTTAATAAAGAGGTTTTTAGAGAATATTATAAAGTTGAACCAATAAATATGATTGATTTAAAAGCTTTAATGGGTGATATGTCTGATCATATACCTGGAGTTAAAGGAATAGGAGAAAAAACTGCTATTAGTCTTTTGAGTAAGTATAAAACTTTAGATAACTTATATCAACATGTTGATGAGATTTCTCCTAAAACTAAAGAGAAGCTTATTGAAGATAAAGATAATGCTTATATGAGTTATGATCTTGCTACGATATATAGAGATGTTCCTATACCATTTTCGTTAGAAGAGTGTAATTATAAAGGTTTTAATAAAGAGCAATATGTTAAAATATTAGAAGAGTTAGAGTTTAAGTCTTTACTAAAAAAAGTTGATTCTCTTACTCAAGAAGAAGAAAAAAAGGAAGATAAAAGTGAAATTACAGTTAAGGAAATTGATATTAATAATTTTAATCTAGAAGAACCATATGCCTTTTATATTGAGATGGATGGCTATAATTATAATGAATCTCCAATTTTAGGGGTTAGTTTTACTAATAGTAGTGGTACTTGTTTTATAGATGGAAAAGATGTCATTAAGTATCGAAATTTCTTTGAAAATAATGTTTCTAAAACGACATATGATGTTAAAAAAAGTTATATTTTATTACATAAACTAGGTATTAATCTTACTAATTGTAATTATGATGCGATGATTGCTTCCTATCTTTTAGATTATAAAATGAGTGATGATATTACAACATTAATTAATGATATGGGCTTTAGTATTAAAAGTTACGAAGAAACTTATGGAACTATGAAAAGAAGAAAAAAGGTTGAATATAGTGAAACAATTAAACTTTGTAACTTAAAAAGCGCTTTTATATATCAAACAAAGAGTAATTTCCTTTTAAAACTTGATGAATATGAAGAGACTAAGTTATTTACAGAAATTGAAATGCCTTTAGCATATGTGCTTATAGATATGGAGTTAACGGGAATTAGAGTAGATAGAAATTATCTTTTGAAACTAAAAGATGAACTAGAAATTAAGATTAAAGATATGGAAGAAGATATATATAATACTGCTGGTTGTACCTTTAATATTATGTCTCCTAAACAACTTGGAGATGTCCTATTTATCAAATTAGAATTACCATATCCTAAAAAGAGAAAGAAAGATGAAACTAGTTATTCTACTAGTAAAGATATTTTAGATAAAATTGCTGTTTATCATCCAATTGTTAATAAAGTTTTAGAATACAGAACTTTAACTAAATTATATGCTAATTATGTCGTTGGAATATTAGAAAAAATAAAAGAAGATGGCAAGATTCATACGATGTTTAATCAATGTTTAACAAGAACAGGAAGACTATCATCTAATGAACCTAATCTTCAAAATATTCCTATTAGAGGTGACTATACGAGATTAATTAGAAAAGCCTTTATTCCAGAAGAAAATTCAGTTATTATGAGTTCTGATTATTCACAAATAGAACTTAGAGTTTTTGCCTCTTTATCTAAAGCGACTAATTTAATTCAAGCATTTGTCGATGATAAAGATATTCATGCGAAAACAGCTGCTGATATCTTTAAAGTTGATATTAAAGATGTTGATAAAGCGATGCGAAGAACTGCTAAAGCGGTTAATTTTGGTATTCTTTATGGAATTAGTAGTTTTGGTCTTTCTGAAGATTTAAAAATAGATGTAGGTAGTGCTAGGAAATTTATTGATAACTATCTTGAAACTTATCCAGGTATTAAAGAATATATGGAAAAAGAGAAAAAAGAAGCTTATAAAAATGGTTATGTTAAGACTATTATGAATAGAAGACGAGTTATTAACGAATTAAAAAGTAGTAATTATATGGTAAGGAGTGGGGGAGAGAGAATGGCTCTTAATACTCCTATTCAAGGATCTGCTGCTGATATATTAAAAAAAGCGATGGTAGATTTATATAATGAAATGACAGCTAGAAATTTAAAAAGTAAAATTCTTATTCAAGTACATGATGAACTTGTTTTAAATGTCTATAAAGATGAACTTGAAGAGGTTAAAGCTTTAGTTAAAGATAAGATGGAAAATGTTATTAAGTTAGATGTTCCTTTAAAAGTAGATATTGAAACAGGTAATGATTGGTATGAAGCTAAGTAGTAAAGGAAGTGTTATATAATGCCAGAAAAACCGGAAGTAATTACTGTTAGTAAGACCTTAGAAAAGATAATTATTGGGAAAACTATTAAAGATGTAGATGTTTATTGGGATAATATAATTATAGGTGATAAAAATGATTTTATTAAAGACTTAAAAAAAGAAAAGATTGAAGCGATTACAACTAGAGGAAAATGGATTGTAATCTTTCTTACAACTAAAGCTTTGATATGTCATTTGCGAATGGAAGGAAAGTTTTTCTTTCGTAATCCTAGTGTTCCTAAAGGAAAACATGATCATGTCATTATAACATTTACAGATAATACTGATATGCGCTTTAATGATGTTAGAAAGTTTGGCAAAATGGCTGTTTTACCTAAACATGAGGTTTTTAAGTTAAAGCCTTTGGTAGATTTAGGACTAGAATATAATGATGAGAATTTAACACCTACTTATTTAGTAGAAAATTTACAAAAGAAAAAAGTTCCTATTAAGACAGCTTTACTTGATCAATCTATTATAACGGGAATTGGGAATATTTATGATGATGAAATTCTCTTTGCTAGTCATATAGATCCTTTAAGAAAAGCTAATACAATTAGTTTAGAAGAAGCTGCTGATATTATTAAAAATACGAAGTTAATACTAGATAAAGCTATTACAATGGGAGGAACTACTATTAAAAGTTTTACCTCAGCAGAAGGAGTACATGGCTTATTTCAAAATGAATTGTCTGTTCATGGTAAGAAAGATGGCTTGTGTCCTTTATGTGGAGAACCATTAGTTGTTACAAAAGTAGGAGGAAGAGGTACTTATTATTGCTCTAAATGCCAAAAATAGGATTTGCGACTGAATTAAATTCGAAGTGCCCGTAAATTGAAAGTAAATTAATTATAAGAGAAAGTTCCCGAAAAATAAGGGA
>CALVIR010000036.1 GCA_944331915.1 uncultured Bacilli bacterium
AAGGAGGCTTTAAAGGTGTTGGATGAATTAGAAAGACTTGCCATTAATGATGAATTAGGTGCTGTTTATGATAATGAGATAATGCAGAAGAAAATGTTAAAATTTGCTCATAACAATGGAGTTGAAAAAGGAAGGAAAGAAGGTATGAAAGAAGCAGAAATCACTATTGCTAAAAATCTACTTAAAGATGGACTACCAATTGAAATGGTATCTAAAAACACTGGACTTAGTACCCAAGAACTAAAAAATTTACAGTAGGAGCTACTCCTACTTTTTGTTATACAATTAACTATACTTTTTTGAATCTTGAAAAAGTATAAGAGTAAAATCTATACAAAGACAATAAAGAAGAGATGTATCTATCTTTGTTTACCACTTCTTCTTATGAAGAATTAAGAAGGATCGCCAAAGATGAAAAGGAGGCTTTAAAGGTGTTAGATGAATTAGAAAGACTTGCCATTAATGATGAATTAGGTGCTGTTTATGATAATGAGATAATGCAGAAGAAGATGTTAAAATTTGCTCATAACGGTGGTGTTGAAGAAGGAAGAAAAAATTTCTATTGCTAAAAATCTTCTCAAAGATGGTCTATCAATCGAAATGGTATCTAAAAACACGGGACTTAGTGTTGAAGAACTAAAAAATTTACAGTAGGACTTGCTCCTACTTTTTATATGCAGAAATTTAAAAAATCATAGCAACTAACTATGATTTTTACCAACAACCTTATTACATTTTTTTACTCTGATCACTACTAAAGCCAGGTAATAAGGCTTGTTTATATAAAGTATTCCGATAAGTATCTAATAACTCCTGATATTTAGAATCATTTTCATTCTTACCATATATAGTAGCAAGCTCTGAAGCAAGTGTTAAAGAAAAATTCTTTTTCTCTTTATAGTCATCTAACAACACTTTATATGCCTCACTATAATCTTTTCCTTCAAATTTTTTCAAGGACCATAATGCTTCATTTGATTTATCTAAATAAGAAAAAATTAAACTTAATCTGTTATCATTAATATATTTAACTAACTCTAAATTACTAGAAAAATTTCTCAAAGAAAAATCCGTTAATGTTCCATTCCATAATATAATCAAACAATTCAAAACATGCTTTATAATCATCATAAACCCGTGATGGAAATAAACGTTCATCTTTATAGACATAATCACCTAAATCATAACCTGCTTCTAAAAGTTCTTCTCTAAACTCCCTTGAAGCAAATATTTTCGTACTTAGCGATTCTAAAAAGCCATCAGACATTTTCACTCCAAATATATTCTTGGCATATAAGCAATTATCTTTATCATAATAACAACTTAAATAAAAGGCCGTAGTTCTCTTAGCAATTGGATAAATACCATTATTAATAGAACAAGGAGCATACTCTGTCATTACATGTCCTAATTCGTGAGTCAAGATAGTAACTAATCTAAGATAATCAGAATCATTAATATAACTCATGATATGTTTTACATGACACTCCTCATCATAGTCTGTCTTTGTTTCACCCATTATTTTATTTTCCCCACGAAATAAATCGTCATCTTCATCAATTCTAACAAAAGTAGCATTGCAAACATTATTAATTCCTTCAAGTGGTAAAAGTCCCTTGCTTTCTCTCATATAACCTCTACACACTGCTTTAACTATAGGTTTAATTTCTAAAGGAATATTACTTGCCTTATCTATTAAACTATTAACCTCATCTAATTTTTCTCTCATTGATATCACTCCTAATCCATAATCTGAAAATGATTGCCTGAATCTAAATAAAGAATCCCTTTTCTTCCATCTAACTGTGGTAAAACATCATTATAATAATTTAATCTTTCAAATCTAGTAATTGTTAAATAAACACTATTACCATCATCCATATAAAGTAAGAATCTATCTTTATCATACTCATTAGGATCATACTTAATTTCACTAATCTTTTCTCTTATCCCTAAATCTATTCTAGTATAGTATTTAATAAAACTATCTATCTTATCACTAGGTATTTCATTTATTAACCTTGGAACTAAATAAGGTAATTCCTTATCTAAAGTTATTTCATCTTTATTTTCTAAAACATACTTACCATTATCTTCTCTTTTATAAAGTATTTGATATTCTTCTATACTTATATTAACAATATGATAAAAGTCTTTATTAACACTTACACTTTTTATAAGAGGATTATCTTTAATATTATTTTCCATCGTTCTACTTAAAGTCTTATAAAAACTAGGATAATCAGATAATCCTGCTAAAGCGATAATTTCATCATCTGTTAAGATTTCATTTCCCTCAATAATTATATTTTCAACTTTAGTATCAAGAATAAGTAAACACGCAAAAACTATTACAGCAATTGCTATAACTAAGATAAAGAATGGTAATAGTTTTAATTTCTTTTTCTTGATTACTTTCCCCATATCTACTCCCAATTAACAAATTCTTGTTCTATTTTTAAATCAATACCATAATGTTCTTTAACAGCATCATGAACAAAGATAATTAAATCATGAATATCTTTAGCACTAGCTTCATTTTTATTGATTACAAAATTAGCATGAACACTACTTACCTCTGCTCCTCCTTTAGTAAGACCTTTCAAACCTAAGTCTTCTATTAACTTACCAGCAGGATCAGCATTATCAGGGTTCCTAAAGACACTACCAGCACTAGGATAGTTTAAAGGTTGACTCTTAACACGACGTTCTTTTCGGTCCTTAACTACCTCTTCTAAAGCCGCTTTATCACCCTTAGTTAGTTTTAATGTTGCTTCTAAACAAATATAATCTTTATTATTTTGTAAAAAACTACTCCGATAATGAAAATCTAACTCCCTATTTGTTAAGGTAATAATCTTTAAATCAGGAGTTAAGACTTTAACAGAACTAGTAATATAACCCATATCACTCTTATAAGCTCCAGCATTCATATATATAGCTCCGCCAACAGTACCAGGAATTCCTGCTGCAAATTCTAATCCTGCTAAGCTTCTTTTAATCGCTTCTCTAGCAAGCTTCATTAATGATACTCCAGCTCCACATACTACTTTATTGCCATAGAAAGTTATTTTATTAAACTCATCTAACTTAATTAATACGCCTTCATATGTTTTATCACTAAATAATACATTACTACCATTACCTAATATTTTATATTTAATATTATATTTTTTTATTAACTTACATAATAGGACTAATGAATCAATATTCTTAGGATAAATAATCGCTCTTACTAAGCCCCCTACTTTATAAGTAGTATATTTACTTATAAACACATCTTTTTGTATTTTACCTATATCTTTCTTAGCAATTTCTTCAAAGAATTCATTCATTTTCTTCATCCCTTACTAACTTTATAATTTCTTTATATATTAAACTAGCACTATCACTCTTGCTTCTTTTTAACATAGCCTTACTCATTTTCTTTAGTTCTTCTTTGTTATTAATTAATTCATCTATTAATGGTATCAGAGTCTCTTTTGAAAAATTATCTTCTTCTATTATTTTACATGCTCCATCATTTTCTAAAGCTTTCGCATTCATCATTTGATGATTATTAGTAACATAAGGACTAGGTACCATAATAGCAGGTAAACCAATACTAGTAATTTCTGCAATTGTTGAAGCCCCACTTCTTGTTACTATCAAATCACTATCTTTCATATAGCTTATTAAATTATCTAAGAAAGGTACTATTTTAACATTAACAGGTATTTTAATATCTTTATAAGAGTCATAATAATTATTCCCTGTTATTAATAAGACTTGATATTTTTTATTTCTAAAACTAGTTACAATATCTTTTAATTTATTTGTCATCGTTAAAGAGCCAAGTGACCCCATTACAATAATGATAAGAGGAAGATCTTTTTTAAAACCTAATGTCTCTTTAGATAGAGGTTTAATTGTCTTTATTTGTTCACTCCGAGGATTACCAGTATATACGGTTTTCTCTTTTGGAAAGTATTTTTCACTTTCTTTAAAGGAAACTAAGATTTTATCTACATATCTAGCTAGAAATTTATTAGAAACTCCTGGAATTGAATTTTGTTCATGAATTATTGTCTTAATTTTCAATTTACTAGCAGCATATATAACTGGTGCTTCTATATAGCCCCCAAACCCAACAACAATATCCGGTTTAAATTTTTGTAACTCTTCTTTCGCTTTTTTGACAGCCTGATAATAAGTTTTCATTACCTCTATATTTTTAAAGGGATTATGTCTATTTAATCCTAGCATTTTCAAACCAACATAAAGAATATTTTTCTTAGGAATTAAATCTTTTTCCATTCTATCAGTCGTACCAATATATAAAAGTTCTAAAGTTTTATCTTCTTTTTGTAACTTTTCAATAACTGCTAAAGCTGGAAAAATATGACCACCTGTTCCTCCTGCTGTTATTACTACTTTCATAAAAGTCATCCTTTCTTTTTAAGTATATGAAAACCTCTAAGCGAAAAGAATTAATTATTATATTTTTTAATTAATCCTTCAAATTCATTTTTAATTTCTTCTAATCTCTCTTTCGTTGTCGCTTCAAATCTTGCTGTAATATTAGGTCCTGTATTACTCATTCTAACACTTGCCCAGCCATCATCAAAAGTTATTCTAACTCCATCTATTGTATTTATATTATAACCTTTCTCTTCACAATAAGCTTGTATTTTCTCAACAACTTTCGCTTTAATATCATCACGTGACTTATATTTCATCTCTGGTGTTGAATAATATTTATTAACACCTTCTAATAATTCCTCAACACTTTTATTAGTATTAGATAATATCTCAAGCAATCTAATTCCAGCATAAATACCACTATCAAAGCCTAAGAATTTATCCCGGAAATAAACATGTCCTGATAATTCTCCTCCAAATGGCAAATCTAACTCTTTAACTTTCGCTTTAGTATAAGAGTTACCAGTACGATAACAGTATGGAGTTCCTCCTAATTTTATAATTTCATCTTCTAATGACTTACTACATTTAACATCATATAAGAAAGTTTTATTTTTTACTTTATTAATAATATCCCTAATAATAATAATCATATAGTAATCTATGGGAACAAACTTACCAAGGTTAGAAATAATACCTACTCTATCCCCATCACCATCAAAGGCAAGACCAACGTCAGCTTTTCTTTCTAAAACTACTTGTTTTAATTCTTCTAAATTACTCTCAATTGATGGATCAGGATGATGATTAGGAAAAGTTCCATCACTTTCCCCATTTATAATGGTATAATCAACTGGCATATTTTTAAATAAGTCATCTAATAAAATAGAGGTTGTGCCATTACCTGGATCTAAAACAACTTTTACTTTTCTTTTACCAAAAGAAATATTACTAAGTAAAGCTTTAAAGTAATCTTCTTTTACCTCTTTTTTGGTAATAGTTCCTTCACCTGTTCTAAACTTTCCTTCTATAATGTAGTTATAAAAGTTGGTTATTTCATCCCCTTTGGCATTTTGATAATCACTAAAAGCAAATTTAAAACCATTCTCATCTTTAGGATTATGACTTGCTGTTATCATAATACCACTATCTATTTTTAAATCTAAACACGCAAAGTAATACATTGGTGTGGTTGTAAGACCAATATCAATAACATTAACCCCTGTATCCATCAACCCTTGAACTAAAGCTTGATGTAAATCAGGAGAAGAGATTCGGTTATCATAACCAACTACACATTTTTCTCTTTTTAAGTCTTGGATTTTACTACCAAAACCTAATCCAATAGTATAAGCAGTATCAACATCTATATCTTGTGGTACTACACCTCTTATATCATAACCTCTAAAAATATATTTATTTAAATCTTTTTTTATTTGCATTTTCATCACCTTCTTAAGCTCATTATATCATGGTTTCCTTATATTTAAAAATCTAAATAGTTACTCTACATAATTTTACAACTTATTTCTTTTTATTATTCTTCTTTTTATTATTAATAAGATAATTCTTTAATTTAGCAAGAAGATTTGATTTATCTTCCAAATCAATATTAGGAAACGCTCTTAACATATGTCTAACAAAGAAATTATCTTTAACTTGTCGTTTTTTCGTTAACTCTGTTTTTATTAATTTTCTTATCTCTGTCGTAACATCTTTATTTTTAAACTTTAAGGTTGATATTTTAACTTCAATCATAGTTTTAATAGTAATTACAAGGTCAGTAAGGAAAAGAATAAAAAGACTGATACCTAGTATTTTTAAAACTAAAGGTGATAAGCTATCTAAAAGATGTAATACTATAGGATTTAAGATATAAGTAAAAACTACTCCGCCAATACCAAAGTAAAAGGAATTGATAAGACAAACTCTACCCTCGAGATTAAACTTACGATTACTATAATCCCACCATCTGGCTTTAAAGATTTTCTCTAAGATATAACTAGTTAGATATTCGATAATTGTACAAATCACCGCACTCATTACAAAAACAGTAAAAAAATCATTATGATACTTTACAATAAAACCGCCCATGAAAAGACAACATATACCATAAATAGGTAAATAAGGTCCTAAACAAAAGCCACGGTTTAATACTAATCTTTTTTCAATTATTGAACAGTTAATAACCTCAACAATATATCCTAAAAAAGAATAAATTAAAAATATTAAAAAGATATAACATAAATTATTAAGCATAACTAACTACCCCACAAAACTTCCTAAAAATAAGATTAAAAATCCTGTTATAATTCCTGCTAAAGTAATTTTCTTATCTTTAGTTTTAATAACCTTAGGAAATAATTCAAAAATAATAATATAAAGAAGCATTCCTAATGTTAAAGCTAATAAAGAACCAATAACAGTTTCATTAACTGTGTTTATATTTAATAAATAAGGAATTAAACCTCCAACAAAGCTTGATATAACTAAGCTTCCCAAACAAGCATAATATTTAACCGGTTTCTTATTATTACTCATATTTAATGTTGCCGTAATTATTATTCCTAATGGAATATTATGTAAACCTACACCAATACTCATCATTAAGCCTAGACTAATATCATTACAAGATGTTAAGTAAATAGCCATTCCTTCCACAATATTATGGATTATTAAGGCAATTGTTGCAAGTAGTCCAATATGCATGATATTTTCTTTTTCTTCCTTAACAGTCAACTTATGATCGGCATGTTCCGGAATAAAATTGTCAAGGACTTTAAATAATAACAGTCCTAACATCGTAAACAGTAAAAATAGATGCATATTTTTCAAACTTAAATGTTCAATCGCTTCTGGTAATAAATCTAATATTATTAACATGACTAATAAAGAAAAAGCAAAAGCAAAGATAAAATCTAAGACTTTACTTTTCTTTTTTAAGAAAAAGGCAATAATTACCCCAATAATGATAAATAAACCAAGTAAAAATGTTATAAATAATGCTAAATTGTTTCTCATAGAACCTCCTATAATAAAACTGTTATAATAACAATCAAAGCTAGAATAATACGATAAATCATAAATAGTTTAAAGTTATGTTTCTTTAAGTATTGTAATAAGAATTTAATACATATTAAGCCTGTTATAAAAGATACTACTATTCCTACGATAAAGATAGCCGCATTATCCATAATTAAACTAAGTGCATCATCTTTTAATAACTGAAGTACACATGCTCCTAAAACCACGGGAGCAGAAAGATAGAAAGAAAATTTCGCTGCACTTTCCCGGTCTACTCCTAAAAGTCTCGCACTAGCGATAGTTGTTCCACTACGACTAAATCCTGGTATTAAAGCAAAAACTTGTGAACACCCAATAATAAAAGCATCTTTAAACGTTATTTCCTTTGTATTTTTCTTAACCTTACTATATTTATCAGCTAAATAAATAACCACCCCCATAACAATTAAAGCTAAAGCTATAAGGATATAATTAGTTCTAATCGCTTCTTCAATAACATCTTCAAACAATACTCCTACTATCGCTGCTGGAATAGTAGCCAAAATAATTTGATAAAATAATTTTCCATCACTCGTTTTTGTACCCTTAGTTAAACCACTAATAACCATATTTAAAAAATCTTTAAAGAAAAAGACAGCAATCGCTAATAAAGTACCAAAATGAAGAGCCAAATCAAAACATAAAGCCACTGTACTATTCATAGATGCTCCAATTCCAAATAAATCTCTAAAAATAATAAGGTGAGCACTTGATGAAATTGGTAAAAATTCCGCAATTCCCTGAATAATTCCTAAAATAATTGTATTAATAATATCTTGCATATTTAACCTCTTTTCTAACTAATAAAATTATAACAAATAAATGAAGCAAGTTACAATAAAATTTCTTGGGAAACAAAAGAAAGGAGCTTTAAACCCCCTCTACTTATCAAAACTAGACATTATTAATGGAACTACATTTTTCTTTCTAGAAACACAATCAGGTATATATTCTCCTTCAGCTATTTCTTTATCATAAACCAACTCCATAAAGTCCTTCGCTTTACGATTATATAAGACATAAGATCCATTTTTTATAATATCAGTAATATATAAAGCTATTAAGAAATAATTATTACCTTCCGCTTCTCTATCTAAAGTATCTAAGTAAGCATCTAGTTCTTTTTCAATATCTTCAAAATTAGTTGTAAAGAATTGTCCAATACCTAAAGTTTTATCATCAACAGTATATAGTTTAAAGTCATTATATAAGACATCTTCATGACTCATGCCTTCTAATGACGTACCAGCTTTAATAAGGTTTAGTCCATATTCTTCATAATTAACACCTGCTATTTCTGCTAAAGCATGTACTGCTTCTTTATCTAAATTAGTAGTAGTAGGTGATTTAAGTATCAAGGTATCAGAAAGTATTCCTGATAACATCATTCCTGCAATTTCTTTAGGTATAGCAATATTTTTCTCTTTATATAGAGTATAGATAATAGTACAACTAGAACCTACTGCCATATTTCGGAAATTAATTGGACTAACAGTTGTTAAACTACTTAAATTATGATGATCTACTATCTCTAATATTTCTGCTTCTTCTAATCCTATAGCACTTTGCTTTTGTTCATTGTGATCAACTAATATTACTTGTTTTGGATTTTTAGAGTCAAGATCAGTAATTCTAAGTAACCCTAAACATTTACCAGTTTTAGTATCAACTACTGGATAATTTGTATGTCTTAATTTTTTATTAACATCTAAAATATCATCTACATAATCATTTTCATCAAAGTAAACCCCATCACCAGTAGTCTTTTTCATCGTATAAATGTAATTAGCAAGAGAAATTAATTTAGCAATATGATAGGTATCATAACTACTTCTAATAACATTTACTTTATTTTGTTTAGCAATCTCAATATGTTTATCTTTAATTTCTGAATCTCCTGAAATAATAAGCATTTTTATATTAGAGTTAACAGCATATTCAATAACACTATGTCTATCTCCAACTATTAAGATATCATCTTTACCAAATTTTACGTTATTAATAATAGTTGTACTACGATATGAAGCCGCTAAGATATTACCACTAATCTCTTCATCTACCCTATTTATTTCTTTAGCATTTAAAACTTTTAAAAGATTATCATAACTAGTATTTAAAGCTTCTACTTTAGTATCTATAAAAGCTTTCGCTAAGTCTTTAATCGTTATAATTCCTTTAAAGTTTTCATCTTTATCAACGATAGGAACTCCCGTCAAACCTTCTTTTAACATATAAAGATAACTATCATAGATAGAACTTTTTTCATTAATAAAATAATTCTTATGATAATTAATATCTTTTAGTTGCAACTTAACATCATTTAAGTATAGCGGTTCTTTAACGCCAAAATACTCAAGAGCATATTTAGTTTCTTTATTAATTGCACTTAAAATCCTAGGTTCTGTATTAAAACCTAACTCTTTTTTTAAAGCTGCATAACTAATCGCTGCACTAACAGAATCAGTATCTGGTTTACGATGACCAAAAACATATATTTTATCCATAATTTTCCTTCTTTCTATCTGTAGATTATATCATATTTTTAAGTTTCTACCAACATTAAATTGGATTAACATGAATTACCGTTAAATAAATCTCCTCAAAATCATCTAATTCACGTTCTATTTTATTAGCAATATCATGAGAATCATAAGTTGTCATATTACCATCAACAGAGATTGTAAATGATATTTGATATTTATATCCCACAGGTGTCGCATTAAAATGGGTTACTTGTTTTACCTCTTTATATTTATTTACAACTGCTAAAACTTTTTCTTTAGTCTCATCATCTAGAGCCTTATCCATTAAGACATCATAACTTTCTTTAAATATTTTAAGACCACTAATAAAAATCCAAACAGCTATTAAAATACCTACTACCCCATCTACAAAGTAAATGCCAAAATAACTAAGAATGATCGCTAAAAGATTTATTGAGGTAATAATCGCATCATTAAAATGATCTTTAGCATTCGCTTTTAATAATAAGTTATTTAGACTTTTAGCTAATTTATTAGTATAAAAATATAAGGCCAGTTTAATAATTATTGTTACAATAGGAACAATAATTAAAACAATTGAAAAATCATAAGTATTTTTATTAATAATTGCTAGAAAAGAATCTTTAAACAGATTAAATGCAACAAAAATAAGCACAATACTAATTAACATTGCATAAATATACTCAGCTTTTCCGTGTCCTAAATTATGATCTTTATCACTTGGCTTACTAGCTACCTTATTACCAATAAAAGTCATTAATGATGAAAAAACGTCTCCAAGGCTATTTAAAGCATCACCTAACATAGATTGACTAGCAGCTAAAGCAAAAGCAAAAGATTTTATCAAGAACAAAAAAAGATTCGCAACAACACCCCAAATACTAGCTATTTTTACTTTTTGAAATCGCATATTCTCCTCCTAAATACCCCTTTTTCTTTTTTTACTATAATTATTTAATTCATAACGAATCTTAATCTCATTTAAAGCAGTAGCATAATCTTCTATATCACTAAAGTTATTATCTTTCTTATTATACACACTAAAACCTAAATAATCTGCTTCTTTTAGCATAGAAAGATTTACATCTAACCACCATTTCTGCATATTTGTAATAACATCTGGTAAATACACAATACTAAAAGTCATAAAATCTTTACTAGTCTTAACGACAATATGGCCATCACTCGCGATAACTTTAGGAGCAATATTACTATCACTTATTGTAAAATGATAATCAAGATTATTCTCATCACAAAACTCTTGAATATATGGCAAGTGCTTTTCTCCTGGCTTTAATTTTCTATAAAATATATCAGTTTCTAAAATATTTTCATTAGGTATAATATATAAACTTTCTTCAATCATATTAATCTCTTTTCTTTAAATAATTTATCATATTATAGATTATTTCTTATTAATAAACAAGTAAATCTTGATACTCTTCATGATTTATTATCCACTTTTTAGCATAAGAACAACTACATTTTACTTTAATATTATTATTTTTAAAATATTCAAAAGCCTTCTTTAAAAGAAGATCAGCAATGCCTTTACCTCTTAAGGAAATATCTACATAAGTATGGTTAATATCAACTAAGTTTTCCCCTATTGTCTTATAAGTAACCTCACCCTTAATATTATTATCGCTATCTAAATAAATTGTTTTATCAAAGTACACCTAAAACATTATATCACCAAGATAATTATATACTAAAATCTTTTTATTTACTACCTATAATTTATCTTGGTATAATAAAGAAAAAGAAAGGAATTGATATAATGAAATGTCCAGTATGTAAAGATGTTACTCTTTTAATGAGTGAAAAGAAAGGTGTAGAAATAGATTATTGTCCTGAATGTCGTGGTATATGGCTAGACCGTGGAGAATTAGAAAAAATCATGGAAAAAGAAGATAATTATATTAATAGCAAAACTAAAGAAGAATCTATAAAGGAAACTAAGGAAGAAAAACCAAGAAAACAAAAAAGAGAATCATTCATGAGTGAAATTTTTGAAATCTTTGGTGGTGATTAAAATAACTTTAAAAGGACTGTAATTGATTTAGCAGTCCTTTTTCTATGCTTAAGGTTTTAAGACTTTAGTTTTATCTTTCTTTGAATTAGTAATATCCTTAAATTGTTTATCTAAAAGATCAAAATAAGAGTTTTTATTAGTTTCAATCAAGATCCTAATCTCATCAAAAGATTTATTTATAAATAGACTTGGCGCTAAAGGATCAATATCTTCTTTAATTAAACCACATCTATCCTTTACCATAGTTCCAAACATATTTAGTTCTGTAGTACTAATATTAATAAATTCATTATTACTAACATAAGGACTTTCTTGTAATAGTACTAACAAACCTTGTACCTCTTCATAAGTTATTTTACCATCTGTTATATTAGGTAAAGCTAGTTCTTCATCAACAATAATTTCTCTATTAAATCCACTATCATAAATTCTTCTACTTGCAAGATATTTAAGTCTTACCTTTTCTTGATCTTTATATACTTGTAACGAATGATCTACCTCATCACTAGTAAATCCTCTAAATATCAAAGCCGATTTAACCTTTGGATCATATAAAAATGGATATGTCTTACTTTTTCTTTCATCAACACGCATTTGTAGTGGCATATACTTATCAACATCCACTCTAGTATCTTCAAGACAAATTCCATCGAACTGTCCACATTGACCTTTCTTCTCTAAAGCATTAATTCCATATATTACATTATCTTTTCTTATATATGCATATTTATCTATATTATCACCTTTAATTATATAGTTAGGTAACCCATAAGTATATATTTGTTCAAAACAACCTTCTAAAACACCAGCATTATTATAATTATTTTTATAGATTTTCGTTAAAAGCTTTTGTTTAACTTTTCTCCTATTACCACACTCCATATTTTGTGAATATCTTATCGCAAACTTTACACCATTATTAACAAATAGTCCAATCGCATGAGCATTTTCCCTTTCAAAGACAATCTCCTCATCACCTCTAGTAAAAGTCATTTTAATAATGATAGGTCTTTCATTACCAATATAATAAAGACTTTCTTCTTTGCCTAATGGACTTGTAGCAACAAGACTATTAAATTTTACTACTCCCCCACTATAATTTAATAAATCAGCATCATAAGTATAATTAGCATGATAAGAAATATTATTTTTAGTGTCAATTATAGAAATAGAAGGATCATCATAAGCAATCTCTTTTATAACATAATCATTTAATCTCCCTTTATCAACAGGAATATTAAAAAACTTAGCTACATCAGCAATAGTAGCAGTCTTATCATCTCTTTCTCCAGTATATCTTTTATAAGCCCTTTTTATCGCTCTTTTAAAGTATTCATTTTCTCCTTGATACATAAATAACCTCCCTATAGTTATTATTACATAATACACTTTATAATGCTATAATTATTTAAATTTTATGGATTATAAGTTTTCTTTAATTTCTGGAAATAAATCATATAAATCAAACCCTAATAAATCATCAAAATACTTTTTTAGTTTATATGTTTCAATTACATGATATTGAGTATTAGAATATGCTCCTTTTCTAATTATAATATCAATCAATCTTTTATCTATCGTATATACCTTTCCTGTTTGTGGACACATCAAATCACAAAGATTTACTATTTTTTCTTCTAATGTATATTTATGATTTCTAATAAACTCTGTTAAGAACAAATTATCATTAGGATTAGGAATTCCTCCAGCTGTACAAATAATATCGTTATTTAGGTATGAATGAGTTAAACAAATATTGCAATAATCATTATCATAACCCATTTCTTTTAAATATTGATAACCACTCATTTCATGTCCAGACGCTTTCTTATTATATTTTCCAATATCATGAACATAACCAAGTGCTATAGCTTTATCAACATCTACATCATAGCCTTTTGCACTTAAGGATTTAGCAATTACTCCTGCTGTATTACCTACACATATTGAGTGATCAATAAAATAAACATTATCTATCCTTCTGTGAATATCTTCTAATAATTCTTTTGCTTCCTTACTTGTTAATTTCATAACTCATACTCCTTAATATATTTTATATCTTTTATTTCTTCTTTTGACTCTAACGCTTATTTAATTTTTAAATTCATAAAATCCCTATCAAAACTAGTATATCTATTTAATACCTTATTAGGAATTCATCCTTATCTTACAATATAAACTTTAATTTTTATTCTCCTAACTTTCTAAACAAATCATTATATATATTATTAGAATTTAAACTGGTCACAAATTTTACTTTTCTATCATTTTTAATATATATATAATTTAAATCATTATCTATTATTGGACAATCTATTTCTTTAACATCAAACCATTTTCTATTAATAAGATAAGCAATAACAGATATATCCCAAATAACTCTTTTATCTTGTATTTCATGATAACCATCATTATAAAATCTCTCGAGCAAATAATTACTGACTATATTTTCATTATTTAAATGTTTTCGTAATTCCTTTAGTGATATCATTAAATTAGAAGCGACACCTTCACATGGAATAATAGTAAGTTTTACTTTTGTTGCAAATACTATTTTGACTGCTTCTATATCTTGCCTAAAATTGTATTCATCGTTATTATAGTTTTTCGCATTACCACCAAGCCATATTATTTCTATTTTATCAATAATTCTAGGTTCTTTTCTTATTGCAAGTGCAACATTGGTAATTGCTCCTATTACCATTATATAGGTTTTTTTATTTTTTAAGGCAAATTCTATTATTTTATTAACTGCTTCATTATCTTCATCATACCCATTACTTATATAATCAGTAGATCCTCTAAAAACTCTATTACTAGTTTCAAAATTTAACCAATTACATATTTTTAATACTTCATTATAACTTAAATTTTGACTTTCTCTAGCAATAACATTAGGGTTGCTATGAGAAAAAGGAGCAATAGTAATAGCATTAATTTTAAACTTATCTTGTGATTTTAACATATAAGTTAGAGCAAACTGATCATAACATTCATTATAAGTATCAGTATCTAATATAACATTTAATCTATTTTCTTTATAATTTGATAAATAATTATAAATATCTCTCCAACTATTAACTCTAGTAATATCAATATCCCTATTGCTAGGTTTATCCATTAAAAGGGTAGTTATTCCATTATTAAGACAGCGTTTACAAATCTCACTAGAATCATCTATCATAATATCTATATTATTTTCAACACAAACTCTTGCTTTAGAATTTTTATCCCTAGAATCTGTAAAGATAAGCTTATCATAATATATATTATTTTTAGCAAGCCATTCTTTAGTCATTTTTATAGGATTAGAATATTCACCATTATCTCTGCCAGTAATAATATAAATTAAATGTCCATCATCTTTAAGCATATCTATATATTTTTTAGAATCAGTTATTAAAGTTAACTTTTTTGCTATTCTTTCTATATTTTTACTATAAAAAGTTTTTAACTCTTCTTCTGTCCAATCAAACATACCTTCTGTTATATAAAGTTTTTCATTTATAATTCCAGTATTTCTTAAAGTTCTATCATATATTAGAAATTCTTTTTTTAAAATTTCATCAAAATTAGAAATCACATTATCTATATCTATTCCTATTTTCATTTTATACTCCCCATATAATAAAAATTAATATCATTTTTTAGTATGAACACTTGTAAACAACAGTTCATTCAACACATTCTTTTCCTTCAAAGTTTTACACTCATCAGCATCAGCTAATATTTTTGCTAAAGATAAATGTTATCGTATTATCTTCTGTTATCTCATTAAATATATAGCTGTTCGCTTGTTTTTTAATACATTCAATAGTATACTTTTTACAGGGAAACTTAACTGTTGAGTACTTGCCAACTTCTTATGGGAAGGAGGCTTGATAGTTATGAAGAAAAAAGATTTACTAATCTCATTTCTGATACTAATTATCATTTTATTAATAGTTTCTTTAATGATTCTATGTATAAAAAAAATAGTACTCAATCTGCAATAGATTAAGTACTGAACCAATTATTTAAGGTAAGTACTCAACTTGGCAAAGTTAAGTTTTTCCCTTTTTTATTTTATGCAAGTTTCCTTGACATATCCATAATAACATAAAAAAGAACTTTTGACAAGTTCTATTTATTTGAGTTTAGGTTTTTTACAAAAAAACTGAACTGAAAAAGTAAATGCAACCTAAAAATTAATAATAGTTGCAGTTAAACGTTCAAATGAAAAGTGTT
>CALVIR010000037.1 GCA_944331915.1 uncultured Bacilli bacterium
GGCGGCGTATGAGGATCGAACTCATGCATACTGGTGCCACAAACCAGCGTGTTAACCACTTCACCAACGCCGCCATCTCAAATACATATATAATTATAAACATAAAATTATAAAGACGCAACACTTTTTTGCACTAAAATTACAATAATTCAGAAATAATTGCCATATTTTTCCAATTTTGCCCTCAAAATAAACAAAAAAAGTAAATATAACACTCCAAAATTATATTTACTTTTAAACACTAAACATTAACCTCTACCAAAACATTATGCATAATCGCATCAATATAAGTCATTTTATTACTCATTAACTCATTCTTAATGATATCAAAATTCTTTTTTATATTTCTAACTAACTCTTGCATACTTGGTAAAAGACGTGATTTTTTAGATAATTCATTAATAACGGTTTCTAAATTCATTAACTTAGCATATTTACCAAAATTTTCATTCTTTATAAACGTATTATACAAATTAATAAATGAAACTATATCAATATTATTAAATCTTTTATCTTCAATAAGTTTTAACGTTGTACATAAGTTATTTGTACTAACTGCTATATCCAATATAGTCTTTCCCTCATTATTTCTAATATTAGGAGTAAATAACTTATTTCTTTTTAATTTCTTAATAAGAGAAGCTACATGAATATAATCTTTACCTGCTACTAAATGGGCAATGGTATTACCATCTTTATTTTGATGGTTTATATCATAATCATCGTTATTAATATATTTTTCGACAATATCATATTGTTTCGCTCTAACTAATCGCATTAAAACAGTATTACCATCACTATCCAAAGTCATCAAACTAACTATTTTCTTATGCAATAGCTTATCAACTAATTCAATATGTCCTTCCTTAATTAATTCAAAAATCAGGGATGGATCTTCCTCACAAGCTCTAATCGCTTGATTTTCATCGTAAAACATTTAAAACACCTCTTCTTTTTACGTGAGGTCTTTATTATACCATAAACATCACGCTTTGTCAATTTTACTACCATTAGTGTTAATCCTTTTTTAAAATGTCACCATATCATTAGTTAAAATGTCACCACTAAGTTTTATAATTTCTTTATAAGCAAATCATTGATAATAGGCAGTAATAACTCGTCATACTTGCTGTAATATCTTATTTTTAAGATATTACGCACTTCAAAAGAGTTTTTACTGGGTCCCTGTTGTCAATGAGGAATTATAAAGAAATTATACTATAAAATCGGTGACATTTTAACTAATGTTTAACATTTTACTACCATTAGTAGTATGAACAAAGATAGTTATTTTATACATTTTACAGTAAATCCATCTTAAAAAATCAAGCCATAAATAACTTATTTCTTAGGAGTAATAACCTCTTTACCACCCATATAAGGTCTTAAAACCTCTGGAATAACAACACTACCATCTTTTTGATAATTATTTTCAATAACAGCAATCAAACCTCGCGGAGAAGCAACTACGGTATTATTTAATGTATGAACAAAGTAAGTACCATTTTCTCCTTTAGTTCTAATACCTAATCTTCTCGCTTGGGCATCACCTAAAGTTGAACAACTACCAACTTCAAAGTATTTCTTTTGTCTAGGACTCCATGCCTCAACATCACATGATTTTACTTTTAAATCTGCTAAATCACCACTACAGCATTCCAATTGTCTTACAGGTACATTCATATTTCTAAAAACCTCAACAGTATAACGCCACATTTTCTCATACCAATCCATAGAATCTTCTGGTTTACAAAGTACAATCATCTCTTCTTTTTCAAATTGATGAACTCTATATAAACCTCTTTCCTCTAAACCATGGCTTCCCCCTTCTTTTCTAAAACAAGGTGAATATGAAGTTAAAGTAATTGGTAACTCTTCTTCTTTAATAATTTGTTCTTTAAATCTACCAATCATAGAATGTTCACTAGTTCCAATTAAATATAGATCTTCCCCTTCAATTTTATACATCATCGCTTCCATCTCAGGAAAAGACATAACACCTGTTACAACATTACTTCTAATCATAAAAGGTGGAATACAAAAAGTAAAACCTTTATCAATCATATAATCTCTAGCATAAGCTAACATCGCTTCATGAAGCCTAGCAATATCACCAGTTAAGTAATAAAAACCTTCTCCTGATGTTCTTCCTGCCGCTTCTTTATCCATTCCATCTAAGGCTAAAATAATATCAGCATGATATGGAATCTCATAATCAGGGACTCTTGGTTCTCCAAATCTTTCTATCTCAACATTTTCACTATCATCTTTACCAATAGGTACAGACTTATCCATAATATTTGGAATAACAAGCATCTTTTCTCTTAACTTATCACTTAAAGTCTTTTCTTCTTCTTCAATCTTAACTAACTTATCATTAATAACTTTAACAGCATTCTTCTTTTCTTCAGCTTCTTCTTTTTTCTTATCTCTCATTAAAGTACCAATAAGAGCACTAGTATCATTACGTTCTTTTCTTAATGTATCTCCCTCTTGTTTTAATTCTCTTATCTTTGCATCTAATTCTATTACCTCATCTACTAAAGGTAACTTTTCATCTTGAAATTTCTTCTTAATATTTTCTTTTACAATATCACTATTTTCTCTTACAAATTTAATATCTAACATATTTTCTCCTTTCTATAGCCGATATAAAAATAAAAAGGACAACACCCTTAAGGAGCGAATATTCGCGGTGCCATCCTTATTATTACTTAATTTAGATAACGGTAATACCCGGATATAAAATCATCTAAAGAGGAGATAGTTAAGTCTTTTTCATTGTTTCCACCAACCACAATGTCTCTATTAAAAAGATTATTAACATTGTCTCTTGTCATCGACTTATTTATATTATAGGCATTATTTTAATATTTTACAAGTACTATTTTGTTTCAATAATTAATTTTATAGCCGTTTTCTCTTCTCCATCAATAGCTATATCCGTAAAAGCAGGAATACAAACGATATTTTTACCAGCGGGTGCTAAGAATCCTCTTGCAATAGCAACGGCTTTAATAGCTTGATTTAAGGCTCCTGCTCCTACCGCTTGAATTTCTACTGTTCCATTAGCTCTAAAAACATTCGCTAAGGCTCCCGCTACTGAATTTGGGTTAGATTTTGATGAAACTTTTAGTGTTTCCATAATTTTATCATCCTTTCTTTTCTAAACTATTCTATGTATTATAGAAACAAGAAAGAACAAAAAAAAGAGTAAATTAATTACTCTTTAGAATAAGCTTTCAATCTCTTCTTCACCTGATGACGGTGCACTATTAGGAACACTAACTGTAGGATTTACAGGAGGATTAACATCACTAGGTTTTGGAGTTACCTCACTATCAACTACAGGTGCTGCTTTAGGAACAACTACATCTTTTGAAGCCATCTCTACATTACTAACTGTTCCATTACTTACATTACTATTAATATTATTATTAACATTAGTAATTGGAATATTCTGAGTATTTTCAAGTGGATTAGCACCACCATATATTGGTCGATGTTGATTATTATCTACAGCAATATTTGGAATAACTGAACTAACACCACCATAAATCGGTTTAGGCTCTTCTGCTTTAGGAGGAACAGCTCCAACAATAGATACTGATTCACTTTGTGATACTGGAGTAGCATTAGAAACAACTGGTTCTACCGTAGGAGTTATAACACCTCCATTATTAGGTTCAGGATTTACATTTATAGGTTTATTTTCTTCTGGTTGTACTACAGGAATAGAAGGTTTACTCTCTTCTACAACTTGAGTTTGTGGTTCAATACTAGGTATAACTGGTGTTTCTACCACATTATTACTAGTTACACCATTAACAGAATTACCAACAGGATTAACTGTATTACTCATATTATTTACATTATTAGTCATATTAGTATTTGTATCCACACTAGGCATAACCACATTAGGAGTTGCCATCCCTTGCACAACAGGACTAGATTCAACACTTGGTTGTACACTAACACTAGGATTAGCTGGAGCCTCTACCACTGTTGGTGTAGCCTCAGGCGTTACAGTACTAACTCCATTAACAGAAGCAGTTACAGTTGGTTCTGCCGTTGCAACTGGAGCATTAACATTAGGTGTAGCCATCACATCAGGGCTTTCCCCTGCCTTATTTGTTTCTTCACCTTTATTATTTTTATCTTTCTTTTTACCTTTAGACCCCGTCGCTATAAATATTATCAAGGCAATTAATAAAAGTAATACACCACCTGTAATTAACATACCTGGAATCGATGTAAAAAAGCTTAAATCAAAACTGGCTAATATCATATTTCCATCTCCCTTATCATCTACTATAAAAATCATAACAAAAAAATGTTGAAAAAGCAAACTTTTTTTCTTATCTCTATCTAATTATGTAAACCTAAATTATTAAATATCATATTTTATACTAAATTTATGAAGCAAAAATTCTAATACTAATTCAACATTTCATTTAATCATATTCAAAATATTGTCTATTATTATTCCTATGCACTAAGAACTTTTCTTTTCACATCACAATCTTCTTTAACAGGAATATCTAAAACAACATAATCCCTATTGCAAAGATTTAAAAACTTAAAAACATTTTCTCCTGTTAAAAATAAACTCATTCCATTGTATAAAGGATGAAACGCAAGAAGTGAAGAGTTAAATAAATCACTATCTAAAATTAAGTTAACCTCTTTTTCTTTATCGTAAATTAAGTTGAAAATTGATACATTTCCAGGCGCAGTATTTAATAATTTCTGCATTTTTTCTTCTTTTACGAATTCAAGTTTACTAGTCTTATACTGTTCTTTTAATCCTTTTAAATCAACTTGTTTCTCTGAAGGGACAACTACAAGAAAGGTTCTTTTCTCTCCTTTTCTTTCTTGTAATAGTAAGTTTTTACATATACAGTAATCATCTCCAATATAATATTTATAATGTTCATAGTAATAACTAGACTCATCACATCCTAAAACCTCTTTATGTTTTATACACCATTCATAATGAACATCATGCTTTTCCAAATAATCACAAAATGTCCGTCCCTTAATAATTTTTTTCATTTTTTCTTCCATCTTATTTCGCACCTTTCTAAAAATAATAAAAGACTAGTCAATTTCCCAAATGTATGGGACGAAACTAGTCTTTTACCTTCCGCGGTACCACCCAATTTATCATAAATATTATGATCACTTTTATAGGTTCCAACAAACCCTGTACTTGATAACGGCATACATCCCGGCTTAGTCTACTTGAATATTTCTTTCGGTAAGCAACTCTAAAGTGTTCTTTCAATAGATTATATCTCTCTAGCTCCCACCCTCCTAGATTCGCTTTAGAAAAAATTCTATTTACTTTTCTTCGTCACTGTTTTTAGCATAATATCTTATATTTAATTATATGTTCTTCTTTCAAAGAAGATACTAAAATCTTACCATTATTATTTTTGAAAGTCAATTAATCT
The DNA here is from genome assembly GCA_944331915.1 of uncultured Bacilli bacterium. Classification (GTDB taxonomy): domain Bacteria; phylum Bacillota_I; class Bacilli_A; order RF39; family UBA660; genus Onthousia. Next base: position 5,457 of record CALVIR010000037.1, read on the forward strand.
TACAATATTTTTAAAATATCCCTCGTTTGGAATTAAAGAAAAAGAAAGTTTTTCTTTCGTCGTTGGATGTGTAAACTCAAGTTTATAAGCATATAAAGCAATTGGGAACTTACCTTTTTTACCATATTTTTCATCCCCTAATAATGGATGATGATGATAACTAAACTGTACTCTAATTTGATGATGACGTCCTGTTTCTAAGTTTATTTTCACTAAAGAATTGCCATCAATTACTGTTAACAACTGATAAGTAAGTCTTGCTAATTTTCCCGTTTCTTTAGTTCCTATTTCACTGCGATACTCTACTCTTTTTAAATAATCTTGATAACATCCCATATCTTCAACTATACCTTCACAAATAGCTAAATAAGTCTTAGAAAACTCTTTCTTTCTAATCTCTTCAGAAAGTCTTCCTGCCGCTTTAGAGGTCTTAGCAAAAACCATAATTCCCCCAACATTTTTATCTAACCTGTGAACAAGACCTAAATAAACATTACCTGGCTTATGATATTTATCTTTTAAATATTTCTTCAAAATTGTCAACATATCAGGCGTATTAGTTCCATCACTCTGACTTAAAACTCCTACTTTTTTCTCAACAACCAACAAATGATTATCTTCATACAAAATATTAATCATAACTTTCCCATCTTCCACAAATACCACAAGGTAAGATTAAATCATTATCTTTAATTTTTATTCCTATTTCATCAGCAGTAACTATTCCCTGATATTTTTTAGCAACTGTAGTTTTCAAAAGATTAGCTAAAACTGTCTGTGATAAACCTGTCGTATAAGAATTAATAATGAAAAATAAGGGATTATCACTCAATATCTCTAAACAAAGATTAACTAAAAGTCCTAAATTTTTTTCAATGTCCCAAACCTCCCCATTTGCACCTCGTCCATAACTAGGAGGATCCATAACAATCGCATCATATTTATTACCACGCCGTATTTCTCTTTTTACAAATTTCACGACATCATCAACTAAATATCTTATCGGTTTATCTTGAAGCGAAGAAGACTTTACATTTTCTTTACACAACTCCACCATTCCTTTAGATGAATCAACATGAGTTACATGAGCACCTGCAAATAGACAAGCAACAGAAGCACAACCTGTATAACCAAAAAGATTTAAAACCTTGATCTCTCTTTTTGTTTTACTTATCTTATCAATCATATAATCCCAATTAGCCGCTTGTTCAGGAAAAACACCTGTATGTTTAAAGCCCATTTGTTTAATATTAAACGTCAAATTTCTATAGTTAATAGTCCAACTAGCAGGAATTTTCTTTAGATTTTCCCAATGTCCTCCCCCTTTATTAGACCGATAATATATAGCATCTATTTTATCCTTATATTTTTCTTTTAAACACCCATTATCCCAAATAATAGAAGGATCAGGTCTTAATAAAATGTATTTCCCAAATCTCTCTAATTTCTCCCCACAAGAAGCATCAAGTAATTCATAATCTTGCCAATTATTAGAAACTAACATCAAACCACACTCCTTAGAAATACTTAAATTACATTATGATTATATCATCTCTAGTGAATTAGCAAAAGCTTAATATTTATAAAAGTGTTTCTCTTTTTAACGGTAATAATCTAAGTAGAGAAACAAATTTGTTTCTTCATGAAAGGAGGTCTCCATGGTTGAATTTTTAAACTTTATTTTTTACTGTATTTTTGAATATTTTGATTATTTAACAAGATAGTCTTAAAAAGATGTTAGTAATCTCTTAACATCTTTTATTCTGTTAATTTACTATCTCCAGTACTATAATCTATCGTAATACCTTCTTGAACATTATAAACAAAAACATTAAATTCTAAACCTACTCCCTCATCTTCAACAGATTTCGCTTCAATCTGAACACCACTAGCCAGCATATTATCCCCTTCAAAAATTGGTGTCACCCGATATAGAACATGATTACCAGTCTCTTCAACATAATCAGCAACAGAGTTTTCAAAATCTAGCATTCCTTCTGTATTCATGCTTCTAGTACAAGTAATTAAATTTTTAGGATTAGCATTTTCTCCCGTTAACTGATAACCAATCAAGTGACATCTGTTATAAAGATATTTACCACTTACAATATCATATTTTACCGTATGCCATCCTGATGGTTTAATCATCCCAATACTTTCTCTTTCTTCTGTTGGCATCGTCTCTTTACCAACTCTAGCCATTGCAACCCCACATCTTCCTAAAGAGTCTAAATCACTGTATTTTTCACCAGTAAAAGCCATATCCTCTTCACTAAAGTTAGTTTTATTATCATTAATAACTACATAACTTTCTCCATTATATTCTGGTATAGCATCTAATTCATAGGAAATAACTGGCTCATCTTTTATACTATCAACATAACTTGAAATATCATCTTGATAATATGCTACTACATAAGTTAAAAGAATAACTCCTAACAAGGCAACAGAAGATTTAATAAGTCTTTTCTTTTTTCTTTTATACCGTGCCATCAAACCACCTCTTTATTTATAGATTCTGCTTATATTTTAATCCATCTTCCATATTAATCTTAGTAGGAACTATATATGTTGCACCTACTTTATGACTTATTAAATTAGTTATAACCTTCATTGCTCTAGAACCATCAAACCACAATGGATTATCACTATTATTTCTAATTCTATCTAAAGATGTAACTAAAGCATCATGATCATACTCATCACTTACATCACGTAATAACATATATTTTTGATTATCATCTTTATATAAAGTGTTATTTATTAGTTCATATCTCGCATTATTATACCAATACAAATGATCTCCACCTGCTAAAATTAAAAGATCTGCTTTTACATCAATATCACCGATTAATGAATCGACATAATTATAAACCTCATCAAAAGTACAAGTTGGTATATCATCTTTTAAACTTGGAAATTTCTTTGTAATATCAACAACCCCAAAGTCATAATACTTTTTAAAGATTATCTCTTTATTATTTACAAAGATAAGCTCAATTGAACCACCTCCACCAATAAAGATACAAATATTACCCTTATAGTCTATGTTATTATAACATCCTAAAGCTGTAAAATATGCTTCTTCTTCCTGAGTTACAACCTCTATTTTTAAGTTATATTTATCCATAAGAATTTTATTTACATAAGCTAACTCTTCTTCTGTTATATTTCTAAAAATACTACAACCATATACCTGAATATTATCAGTATATTTTTTTGCTTCATCAATAACTGTAAATAGTTTCTCTAAATCAGCATCATCTATCTTATTTTCACGAGCATAATTTTTCTTAAACTCAATCGTCTTATTACCTTCATATATCAACTTATCATTTTTATAAACATGAGTTTTTGTATTATTACTACCAATTTCAATAATTGCAATTTTCTTATCTTCCATATAATTACCTCCATTTTCTACTTTTACCTGTAACTTTATTATTAACTAATTCTAGTTTATCTTGATAATAATTAAAAGCTTCATTAAGTACATTTTCGCCTAACCTTAAAGCCTTATCATTATCTTTAACAACTGCTAAAATATCATCATGAGTCATCGTCTCAAACATATACCTAACTGCCAAATAAGATAAGTCATAACCATTATAATCTTCATTAACAAACTTTTTTCCATGAACTAACTCATTCATAGATGGTATTCTTTTGGTTTTTAACATAACTTTATTTATAAAATCACTAAACTTTTCCTCATCTTCATACATACTATGATCAAGTGACAAGTTCATTGCTAATCCTTCATCTAACCAAAGAATACGTTTATCAGTCATAACATCATTATAAATTATATGCACAAACTCATGTAACGGTATATGCACACAATTAGCATAATTTTCTTCTAACCTTTCTAAATTTATACTTTGATTAATCATAAAATCATCGAATGTTCCACGGCAATATTCTGGTATAAGTGAATTTTTAGGCCTAATATTTTTTAAAAGCTTAAGAAAATCATTATGATTATCATACAAATTAATCTCTACTTTTCTATAACTTGTTAATCCAAAGAAAGCAAGTATTCTCTTTTTATTTTCTGAAAGTTCTAAAAGTACATCATTAGATAATCTTACTAACGAATCACTCCCATATATCACAAAATCATCATTTTCTGCTTTAGGAACAACTGGTAACTCTAAATATCTTTCATTAAACCATTTCTTAGCTTCATTAATTATATTATCAGTATCACTTTTAAGTTTTAAAGGAGATTTCACATACTCTAATATTTGTTTATGAGAATAATTTTTAAGTAAATACCTGCCAATTGTATAAGCTATTTCATAGTTAAAAGATAAGGAATCAAAATTATACATCAAAGCACTTTTATCATACTGAATACTAGTAACATGATCAAAGGGATTACCTAAATTTGTCGCTAAAGCTTCCCAAAACCATTCCACATTTTCAGAATCAGGATTTATCTGTTGTTGACAAAAATGAACAAATTCATGAACTATATTTCTAGAGAACTCTTCCATTGTAATATCAGAGTGAGATTTTGTTTTTCGACATTCTTCAATCGCTAACATATTAATATTTCCATCATAAGTATCTGCAATCATCCAGTCATAATATTTTGAAACATAATTTTCTAAATATCTTTTATAATCAGAAACATTCCCCCATATCTTAATCTTCTTTTTATTTTTTATTTCTCTTAATTCAAAAAAGTCCATTATACCTGTTCCTTTTTGTTCAAGAATAGAAACTAAGTCATCTATATAATTTATACCTTCATCATACTCTAAGATAAATTTGTCACTAGTCTTTATCATCCTTATTCACCTCTAAGATTAATTTTACCACATCTTTTCATATAACTTAAGACTAAAAGTGCTATAATGAAATCAGAAAGGAACATGATTATGATTAATAGACTCTTAATGGAACTTTATGATGACTATGAAAAAAATAATATCTCTAGTTTAGTTGAATTTGCAAGAAAGACATTACCAAACGATGGAACAGATAGATTATTTATTGGTTGTGTTTTAATACTATTTTCAAAATCTAGTGGCAGCTTCAAACCAAGGTACAATGCGACTAGAGAAAACTTATATGAGATTGTAAAAGCTGCTAAAGATAAGATAAATTCAAGCAATTTGCTAACTTTTTATGTAGAAAGACTAAACAAAGATAAATTAGTAAGTAAATATCTAAAAGATATTGTAAATGATCCTAATTTAGATAAATACACTGATATAATACTTGATTATTTAGATCAATTTAAACCAAAATTTATAGAAGAAATAAAAAAGCATAAAAAAAGTATTGATAAATATCTTGATACAAACAATTCATAATATCAATACTAGTCTTTATCTAGTTAATTTTAAATTATTTTATTCTTATTATATAGAATTTTTTTAATACATAATATGCAACTAGGATTTCAAAAAAACATTCTCATACATAACAATAAATGATATACACTATTTATCAATAAATTCTATCTAGTTTGATTAGTAAAGTGATAACGCACATAATCAAAAAAATTACCAATAACTAATAATTTATTATTACACCCATATTTTAATAATTCATTTTTTCCTTATTTTGATTTTTTTTTTACTTCTTCTGGTTTTTTTATAGTATCAAATATTTCAGAATAATCTTTAACATTCAGTACATCACACATGATTCTTAAATAACTTTCATATCTATCCAAGCTTATTAAACCACTTGCTACTCCCTGTTTTACTATACAAGAATCATATGGCTCATTAAAATGTAGACAATCATTATATTTACATTTATCCCTCCAATTTTCAAATTCTGGGAAATAATCTTGAATTTCGTTTGGATTAAATGTTGAAACATCTAAACTTCTTATACCAGGTGTATCTATAATTGATGAATTATCATCCCATACATAATATTTTGAAGTTGTAGTTGTATGTCTTCCTCGTTTACTTTTATCACTTACGTGGCCTGTTCTAATTTCATCATCACCCATTATAGCATTTGTAAGCGAAGACTTGCCAACACCACTATTTCCAACAAATATTGCTTGTTTATTTATTAGTTGAGCTTTCAAATCATCAATTCCAATATTGTTATATGTAGATGTTTCAATTACATATATACCTAAATCTCTATATGTAGAAAGAATTTTTTCATCTTCTGCAGTTTTTAAATCACATTTATTTAAACAAATTATGGCAGGAATATTACTATTTTGAAGAATCATTAAATATCTATCAATGAATTTTGGATGTAATGGTGGTTCTTTAGCAGCTACTACTATAACAGCTAAATCAACATTTGCAGCTATATTTTTAGTTGATCCTCCATCATTTAATCTTGTACTATCCTTTTTTGTTCTAGATAATATTGAAGTTCTAGTTAATAAATGATTTATTGTATAAGTATCATTTACCATTTCTATATCAACTTTATCACCTGGAAAAACAACTTGATTACAAACCAAATTAATATCTTTTCTTAATTTTGCTAATACAATTTCTCCATCATATAGTATATACGCATCATCATATCTAACCTCTATAACAACTCCGTATTTATTACAAGAATCAATAACAAAATTATCCACTGTTTCATTCTTTTTTCCAAAAGCTCTTTCTTTAGCTCTTTGTTTTTTTTCTATACTTTTTTTTGTTTTAAAGCTATCATAAGCATTGTAGTGTGGCATAATATTCCTCCATTTCAAAAATCATCTATAAATATTATATCATTTTTTTAGTTGAATTAAATCTATATACTAAAATTAGATTAATTTTTCCATAGTAATTTATTGATATCTGATGGTTCATCTATTCCATCATCTAAATCATAATAATCTACAGTTTTACCATCTCTTTTAAATGTTATACACTTACCATCTTTTTTTATTATATTTTCTCTTCGTACTTTACCAATTGTAGTGTCCATCACAAATCTAGTTGCATTAATCCAAGAAGGTGTATTCCAATTTATCTCATTCATTATTTCTTCTATTCTACTTGCAGAAATTCTATTAACTGCACCATATGAAATTGGATCAGGTATAAAAATAGACAATGTTCTAATATTTAATTCATCCATTTTAACTAATAACTTTATTAGGACCCTTGAGTCATCATTTATCCCTCTTAATAAAGGAAATTGAGAATACATTCTAATTCCTGAAGTTCTAATTTCTTTAATTTTCTCTTCAACCGTTTCATCAATTTCGTAAGGATGATTAATATGAAATACAAGCCTAACTTTGTTATCACTCAATAAGCTTATTATTTTTTTACTAAATATTGAAGGTTCATAAACAATTGCTCTCGTATGTATTCTAACATCCCATTTCTTTAATTCTTCAAGAGCATATTTCATATTTTCATAACCAATACTTAACGGATCTCCACCAGAAAATATTACTTCTTTTATATTAGGATTAGCTTGTAAATATTCTTTTAATACAGTTATTTTATTTTTTATTGTCTCTTTTAAATTACTTTGTTGAAATTTTGACAAATTATATGTTCTAAAACAATATTGGCAATGTGCAAAACATACATCAGTTATAATAAAAACTAAACGATTATCATATTTTTGTATTATATAATCACAATTTTTTACTGGATTATGTTTATATTCCTCTACATAATCCCTTGTTTCAATACTGGTTTTTAAATCAATCTTATCGTTTACTGGAATTACTGATCTATACAATGGACCACCTTTTCCAATTGTATCTATTTCTTCAATTAGCTTTTTCTTATAAAAATCAGTAATCTTAATTGGTAATAAGTTATCAGTTTCTACTAGTTTTTTATATCTATATTGCAAGTCTTTGTCAATTATTTTTTCATCTATCATTATCAATCACCATATATCCTATAGAATTCTTCTTCTTATTATTTGTAAGGGCTTTTTCTACAATAAAACTAATAATATCATCAAAAGAATATCCATCAGTTTTAGCACATGTTATAAATTCACCTGTAGGATGAAAACTTACTTGTGAATTAACCTCTATCAAATAAAACTTATCATCTTTCTTTCTAAAATCTATTTTTGCATACCCCTTGATATCTAACCTCTTTGCAATTACTGAAACAATATTTTTTAAAGAATCAAATTCTCCATCCACTACTTTTATATCAACAGTATCATCTTTAACAGTTTTCATTTCATAATCATAAAATTCTGAAGTACAATTGACTACACAAGGTCCTAATGCTCCTATACCTTCAACATAAATCATACTAAAATCTTGACCTTCTATATATTCTTCTACCAAAATATTTCTGTCATATTTATCAAGCAAATATAATACTTGCTTTTTTAATTCACCATATGAATGAACAATCGATTTTTCATCCATACCCATGCTAGAACCTTCAGAATTAAGTTTAACTATAACTGGATATTGAATATTTGTTAATGACTCAAGGTCATCCTTATCACATACACTATATCCTTTTGGACAATCTATATAATCTTTTAATAAATTTTTTACTAAAAATTTATTATGACACATCAATAAATTTGTACTATCTGGTCCAGAATAATTGTATCTAAATTGTTCTAATATTGCACCATAAACCGCTTCTCTTGCTGGACCATAATATCCTTCACAAATATTAAAAACTAAATCTGGTTTATATTGAATTAATTTATCAATCCACTTAAATTCTTTATCTGCTTCAATTTTTTTTATTTCATATTGCTTAGATAAAACATTATATATACTATCAATTGTTAACTCAGAATCAAACTCTGTCTCATATTCATATTGATATCTATTTAAATTAAATAATAATGCTATTTTTTTCATTTCAAATTCTCCTTATTTAAGCCAAAAGCTAAAAAGTGATATAACAATTCTTCTGCAATTACAAAAGATGTATTGGAATTATCTAACTTTGGATTAAGTTCAACTATATCAAATCCTGCTATATCTAAATCATGTAAATTGCGCAATGCTTCATCACATTCATATGGAGTTAATCCATTGCATTGAGGTGTTCCAGTTCCGAAAGCATAGGATACATCTAAACAATCAATATCAAATGTTATATAAAATTTTACTTTCTTATTTTTATTTTTTTCTTTTATTTCATTTATTATGTTTATCATTCCTTTATCTTTTATCTTATTGGATGTAAATAAATTAATCTTTTTTTCTTTTACATAATCGAACCACTCTCTACCCACAACTCCTCGTGGACCAATCGTGTACATATTATTTCCATCTAAATACCCATCTTCTATTAACTTTCTAAATACATTTCCATGCCAAACATCTGGCATATTTAAATACTTGTCTTCTACATCCATATGTGCATCAAAATGTATTAATCCAATTTCATAATTTGGATATCTTTCTTTCATAGCTTTATAAAATCCTCTAAAGCTTCCATAAGTAATAGAATGATCTCCCCCACATACAAGAGGAAAACTATTTTTAG
>CALVIR010000038.1 GCA_944331915.1 uncultured Bacilli bacterium
ATTTGGTACATTATTGTGTTTGAATATAAAATTTATAAATTTTTGATGCTTTTTTTGTAAAAAACCTAAACTCAAAGAGCTTTCATATTGCCTTTTTTCATTTCTTCATAATAATATTTAAACTCACTTTGAGATAATGGTTCAGGCAAATTAGAATAATTTAAAAATAAATCATTATAACTCATAGAACACCTCCAGTTAATATGACAGTGTTCTATATAATAACACATTTTTTAAAGAAAATACAATATTATTTTAAAAACATGGCATCCCCAAAAGAGAAGAAACGATATTTCTCTTTAACTGCTATATTATAGGCATTAAGAATTATATCTTTACTAGCAAAAGCTGATACAAGCATGATTAAAGTTGATTTAGGAAGATGAAAATTAGTAATTAAACCATCAATACTTTTTATTTCTATGCCTGGATATAAAAAGATATCAGTAAAGCCACTTGCTGCTTTATAACAGTTATATTTTTGGTAAATTGTTTCTAGGGTTCTAGTTGAGGTAGTTCCAACGGCAATAACTCTTTTACCACTAGCTCTTGTTTCTGTTAAGACTTTAGCAGCTTCTTCACTTAAGGAATAAAACTCACTATGCATTTTATGCTCTTCAATATTTTGTACTTTAACAGGACGAAAAGTACCTAGTCCTACATGTAATGTTAAATAAACTATTTTAATACCTTTAGCAGCAATTTTATCTAGTAGTTCTTTAGTAAAATGAAGCCCTGCGGTTGGGGCAGCAGCACTACCTATTTCTTTTGCATAAACAGTTTGATAACGATCTTTATCACTTAGTTTTTCATGAATATATGGTGGTAATGGCATTGAACCAAGTTTATCTAATATTTCATAGAATATCCCTTCATACTTAGCTTCAAAGACACATATACCTTCGTCTTTTTTCTCTTTACATAGAAAAACTAAACTACCATCACCAAAGGTAATAGTCTCTCCAACATGAATACGTCTAGCAGGTTTTACTAAACATTCCCAAGTATTATTACCTTGATCTTTTAATAATAAAACCTCCATTACAGCTTTAGTTTTATCTTTTTCGCCAATTAATCTCGCCGGTAAAACTTTTGTATTGTTTAATACTAAGGCATCTCCTTCATTTAAGTAATCGATAATATCATAAAAATGTTTATGAGTAATATCCCCTGTTTTACGGTCAACAACCATTAACCTTGAAGCATCTCTTTCTTTAATTGGTGTTTGAGCAATCAACTCTTCTGGCAAATAATAATCAAAATCATCTGTTGTCATAATTTCCTCCTATAAATCTTCCCCAAAGCTAAACAAGCCATCTTGATAAGAAATACCTAAATGTTTATAAGCTTTAGGAGTAACCATTCTTCCTCTACTTGTTCTTTTTAAATAACCCTCTTGCAATAAGTATGGTTCAATAACATCTTCAATCGTAGATACCTCTTCCCCAATTGATGATGCTAAAGCTTCAACTCCGACAGGTCCACCATTAAATCTTTCAATAATCGCTTTTAGTAATTGATAATCTGTCTCATCAAGCCCTTGTTTATCGACTTTTAAGCGGTCTAAAGCTTTATTCATTACCTCTAAGTCGATCTCTTCTTTCTTATCAACTAAAGCAAAGTCTCTTACACGTTTAAAAAGGCGGTTAGCAATACGGGGAGTTCCTCTACTCCTTCTTGCTAATTCTAAGGCAGCTTCATCACTAATAGGCATTTGTAGTACTCGACTTGTTCTTTTAATGATTAAGCTTAATTCTTCTTCTGTATAAAATTTAAGTTTAGCAACAATTCCAAACCGATCTCGTAAAGGACTAGATAAATCACCAGCTCTAGTTGTCGCTCCTACTAAGGTAAATGGAGGAAGATCTATTTTAATATTACGAGCTGAACCTTCATTACCAATTATTATATCTAAAGTAAAGTCTTCCATCGCAGGGTATAATATTTCTTCAATAAATCTTGGCATTCGATGAATCTCATCGATAAATAAAACATCTCCAGGTTCAAGGGTTGATAAAATAGCCGCTAAGTCACCACTTTTTTCAATAGAAGGACCACTAGCAGTTTTAATATTAACTCCTAGTTCTCTTGCAATAATATAAGCTAGAGTTGTTTTACCAAGACCAGGAGGACCATATAATAAAACATGATCTAGGACCTCATTTCTAATTTTACTGGCTTCAATAAAGACTCTGATATTTTCTTTAACCTCAGTCTGACCAATATATTCATCTAGAACCTCAGGTCTAATAGTATTATCAATAACACCATCATCAACTAGCTCTTCTTGCGAAACAATTCGCTCCATTTATATCACCTACTTCAAAAATAGTTTTAAAGCTTCTTTTATTTGTTCTTCTATCGCTAAACTTTGATCAATCTTAGGAATAACACTCTTAATTTCTTTATCTTTATAGCCTAAACCAAGTAAGGCTTCTCTTAATTCCATAGTTGTATTACTATCAGTATCACTAGCTCCTTCAAATTCGCCTAGTTTTCCTTTTAAGTCAAGGATCATTTGTTTAGCAAGTTTCTCCCCTATTTTAGGAAATTTTTTAAGGTAAAGAATATTTTCTCTATTAATCGCATCACTAATACCACTAATAGAAGCACTTGCAATAATAGGCAAAGCCATTTTTGGACCTAGTCCTTTAACACTTATTAGTTTTAAAAATAATTCTTTCTCCTCTTTACTTTTAAAACCAAATAAAGCATGTTCATCTTCTTTTATCTGCTGATAAATATAGACTTTATACTCTTTTTCAATCTCAAAAACAAAAGGATTAGGAGTATTAACTAAATAACCAATCCCTTCATTTTCTAAAACAATCGCATTAGAGACAATTTCAGTAACTTTTCCAATAATATAACTATACATAACTATTCACCTTCTAAGTTTGAATAAACCTCATTAACATCATCTAAATCTTCTAGATGAGCAATTAAGTTATTAACACTTTCTTTAACCTCATCACTGACACTAACTGGATTATTGGCAATAAAGGTTACCTCACTAGTTAAAAATTCTGCAACACCCATTTCTGTTAAAGCATCTTTTACGGCAATAAACTTATCACTTGGTGTTGTTATAAGATAAGTGTCATCTAATGTTTCCATATCAAGAGCCCCGGCATCTAAAGCTGTCATCATAACCTCATCTTCACTATATTGGTTAGGTATTTGGATAATTCCTTTTCGTTCAAAAAGATAACTAACAGAACCATCTGTTCCTAAGTTACCACCATATTTAGTAAAGGTACTACGAACCATCGAAGCAGTACGGTTACGATTATCAGTAAGACACATTACCATAATCGCTACTCCTCCTTTACCATAACCTTCGTAAAGAATACTTTCAAAGTTTTCTCCTTCACTTGCTCCTTTAGCTTTATCAATGGCTTTTTCAATATTATCTTTAGGCATATTAGCTGCTTTCGCTTTTTCTACTACCATTCTAAGTGATGAATTACTGTTAACATCAGGTGTTCCACTTTTAGCAGCAACATATATTTCTTTCGCTAACTTTTGAAACACTTTACCCCTAGCAGCATCAATTAATCCTTTCTTACGATGAATAGTAGCCCATTTTGAATGTCCACTCATATTTATACCTCCTTTTTCTCTAGACTATAATAACATATTTAATACATTTATTCTAGCAAAAAGGTAAAATTAATGCTATTATTAGAGAAAGGACGGAAAAATATGAAAAAATATATAGTTTTAGATAAAGAAAAAATTGAAATTAAGACTTTAACAAAGTTTAAAGAACGGTTTAAAAGTTTTCGCTTTTATTTAAAAGATATTAATTATGGTTTATGCTTTCCTAAAAAGAAAATGCTTAATACTTATTTCTTCTGCCAAAGAGTTGATATTATTGTTACAGATAAAGAAAATAATATTTTAGCTGTTTATCATGATTTAAAAACAGAAAAATTTATTAGACCAAGACTAAAAGCTTATTATATATATGTATTAAAGAAAGACAAAGCTCTTAATTTAAAGGAAAAAGAAAAATTAAGAATCATAACAAAAGATAGTTAGAAAAAACTATTTTTTTAATTTCTTCTATTTTTACTTATCAATTCAAGAGAGGTAGTTAATTGTTTAATCCGTTCTGTTATTCTTTTTGCTTTTATCTTTTCTACCCCATTACTAGTCGTTGCAAGTGAACTTTCTAATTCATCTATTGTTAGATTAGAGGTAAAAAAAGTTGGTAAATCTTCTTCCATTCGATATTGTAAAATTGGTCCTAAAACCTCATCACGACTCCAAGCAGTTGTACTTTCAGCACCTATATCATCTAAAAGTAGCAAAGGAACAGTTTTAATAAATGTAAATTTTTCTTCATAATCAGTACCAAAAGAAGATTTTAAGCTTCTTAAGAGTTCTGGGTAATATACTAAAGCCGAACTTATATCTTTTTTGGCTAGTTCATTAAATAAAGCCGCAATCAAGTAAGTTTTACCACTACCAAAGGAACCACTTAAATATAGTCCTTTAGGATTTTCATTTTTTTGATAACTATCTATAAAGTCTTTAAAAAACTTAAAGATAGGAAGCCTTTTAGTATCATCACGATAAGCTTCTTTTAAAGAAGCATTTTTTATTTCTTTAGGTAAGTCAAAACAAGTAATATTCCTCCGATAAGCATAACTTTTCTCTTCTTTTAAAAGTAAAGAACAAGGACTATAGTTAAAGTTTAACCCTTCCCCATCTTTAAAGCCTGTTAAATAGTGTCCTCTTAAAGTATTAGGACAGTTAGAAAGTCCAGGACAGTTTAAACAGTTATTCTTTTCTTTAACAACATCTTCTAATTGTGAGGTATATTTTATTAAAACATCTTCACTAACATCTAAGGAATCTGTATATTTTTTAAAATCAGCATCTTGTAAAGCATCTATATAATATTGTTTTAACTTACTTAAATCTTGTTTTTTTATTAAATTACTAATTTTTTGCATGTTTAAACTCCTAACTATATTTTTTTACTTTAGTATCTTTAGCTTTATCATCTTGATGTTCAAATTGATAGACAGAATGTGCTAGCTGAAAAAGCGCCTCATTAGCATAAGCACCTTCAGAATAATACCCACTAGCATAAAAGCGATCAGTAATATCACAGGATAGTTGTAAAATCGTACGGAAAGTACTATCTTCGCTAGCCATTCTGATAGTGTCTTCTTCCTGATAATTATCTTGAACAAAATCACCTAGAGCATAACAAAGACAGTAATTGAGACTAAAATTTATCATGGATAAAGTTTTAAGATTTAAAAAGATCTCATCATCAGTCTTCTTAGCATAATTATCAAGCAAAAGCAAATACCGGTTAATAACATCACCATATTCAAAAACCTTTTCGCTAGCTTTAAAACCAAGAGCTTCTTTTGAAACATCAGCATATTGTTCCAATTCTTGATAAGTATAAACCATAACTACCACCACCTATATTTTATATCTTCTTTTAATTTTCGGCAAGTAATAGTATTTTCTTTTATAATTATAACTCTACTTAACATAAGTTTTTATCTTTATTTTATCTTTTTCTAATTTTAACATAACCGCACCATCTAAATCTGTCCGATAGATTTTAGAGGCACTTAGTCTTTTTATTATCTCATCATTGGGATGAGAATATTTATTATCTTTGCCAACACTTATTAAAGAACAGATAGGATTAATACTATTTATAAAGTCTTCACTTGAACTTGTTCTACTACCATGATGACCTACTTTAAGGATATCTATGTTGTTTAGATTATATCTTTTTAAGATTTCTTCTTCTACACCTACTCCCGCATCTCCCATAAAAAGGAGTTTAAGGCCATTAATTTCCGTATAAATAACAATTGAGTTATCATTTTCATCATCATAGATTTGGTTATTTAAGAAATATAATTTATTATCACCAATATTTAACTCTTTTAGATTTTGGTAATAAGGAATATTTTTAGCTTTAAGAACGTTTACTAACTCTTGTTCTAAATTATTATATGCTCCATTATTAAGAATTACTTTGTCAACTCTAAAACCATTAACTATATTAATACTTTCTCCCATATGATCATAATCACCATGGGTTAAAATTAAATAGTCTATTTTCTTTAAACCCAATTGTTTAAAGAAGGTTATCAAATATTTACCATTATTAATCTCTTCTCCTTTTTCCCAATCCTCTTTCGCATAAGTCATTACTCCCCCGGTATCTATTAAAATGCTTTTACCTTTAGTTAAAAGAAGAAAGCTATCACCTTGGCCTACATCTAACATATAAAGACGATTACTGTTATCAAACATAGGCATAAGGTAGTGAATGAAGAAGATGAAGAAAAATAAGATAAGAAAGATTTTCTTTTTATAATATAATATTAAAAAGATAACTAAATAATAAAGTAAATAAAAGATAAAGGGAATTCTCGGTAATATTAAATTCCATAAATCTAACATTGCTAAAAGATTAACACTAGCTTCAAAGATATTAATAAAGAAAAGTAAAATTGGACTTAAAAAGGAACAGAAAAAACAAATGATAGTAAGTGGAAAGATGATAGTATTAATAAAAGGAACATAAAATAAGTTATAAATAATACTTAAAACATTAATTTCCGAAAAATGATATAAAGAAATGGGTAAACTAACAAGAAAGCTTACCCATGAAATTCTTAACAATCCTGCTATACCCTTACTATTTTCTCTATTTAAATAAAGAATCAAAGTACAAGAAATAATTGTGGAGTATTGAAAACCTATATCAAATATATAATATGGATTAAGAAATAATAAAATACTAAGAGATAGTAGGATTAAGTGGAAAGGTTTAATATTGAAATTGAAAGTCTTATTTAAAGAGAAAACAAAACTAAATACTACTGCTCTATCTATGGCGGCACAAGAGTCGATAATTAAATAATATGTGAGTATGATAAAAAATACGATAATAAATTTTTCTATATCTGATCTTTTAAATAAATTTATAATTTTGGTGGCAACAAGAGAAATAAATGAGACTTGTGTACCTGATAAAGCAAATAAGTGAGAAATACCTAATTTACGGAATTTATCTAATAAATCAGAACTGAAACTAACATTATTTCCTAAGAAAAAGATATTAATATAGTCACCAACTTTATCGGTACTAATTAAATTTCGCAGTAAACTTTTAATTTCTAAGATAAAGTTAGTATTTTCCTTGGTCTTTTCAAAAGAAGAAACAGTCATAATATAAAAGACATCTTGGTATTTTAAATATTCTTTATAAGAAAAACTATAGAAATTTTGGGTGGTTTTAGGTATTTTTAATTCGCCCTTTATCGTAACAGTATCTCCTAAAGATAAAGACTTTTTAGTATCAATTAATTCTTCTTCACTTTGAAAATAATAATTAGCATCAATCTTTTCCTTAACTAAAGTTTTTATACGCATACTAAGTTTATTACCAGAAAATTCTAAGCTAAGTATTTCTCCACTTATAGTAGCTTCCCCTTCTTGAAAGGAAGAGGTTTGTTCTATGTTTAAATAAATAAGTAAGTAGATGAGACATAAGATAAATATAAGGTAATATAGAATTCTACATAGTAATATTTTCCTTAATTTGCTCAAAGAGAGTATCTCCTATCCCATCAACATTTTTCAATTCTTCTATTGATTTAAAGGCTCCTACAGTATCTCTATACGCAATTATAGCTTTCGCTTTACTTTCACCAATACCATTTAAAGTCATTAGTTCTTCTAAAGTAGCATTGTTTAAAGAGATTTTTATGGAAGGTTCACTGTTTTCTTCTTGATTAGTTAAAGAACTATCACCAATACAAGCTCCATTAATGAGCTCACTTTGCTTTATACAAGCTTCTTGTTCAATTTTTTCTTTTTCTTTTGTTTCTGTAAAATTAGCTACCTCGTCATAACTATAAACAATGATAACCATTTCATCTTTTACTTTTTTTGAAAGATTTAACACAGAGGTATCGGCATTAGATGTTAAGTCTCCAGCTAGTCTAATAACATCAATTACTCTACTACCTTCTTTAACCTCATAAATACCAGGATTATTAATTTCTCCTTTAATATCTACTTGATAGTAGGTTACCTGTTCTTCTTCTTCGGGTTTCTTTACCTCAATTTCCTCTTCTTCAGTATTTAAGACAATATCTTCACTTGTCTTCTTAGTATCGTTTTTTTGAAAGAGTAAAGATAACCCTAAAACTGATAGCACTAAGAAAAGACAGATTCCAATTAATATTTGTTTGCGATAGCGATATGTAAAAGTCATGTTCTTTTCCTCCTTTCCAAGCACAATACTAGCAGATAATTTTCTTAATGGCAAAGGAGCAAAATTGAAAATTGCGGTGAAAAAAGGTCTACAATTTTCAAAATTCCCTAGCGAATTTAAAAAATTCACCTCCAAATTGAAGGTGAAAATTAAAAATTCAAACTTTTTGATGATTTTTTTGATGTAGTTTTGTTTCGATATTAACCCGTTGTACAAAAGCTAGAGAAACCATAACACAAAGAGTAAAACTACCACCATAACTCATAAATGGTAAAGGAACTCCTGTCATAGGCATTAAACCAAATAATCCCATTAAATTAACAGCAATATGTAAGAATATATAAACAGCAACACCATAACAAATTAAAGCTCCTCTGTTAGTCGTACTAGCTTTCCCTATTTTTAAAATACGATATAAGACAAAGATATAAGCTAAAATTATACCTATCGCCGTAACTAGACCTAACTCTTCTACAATAACGGCAAAGATAAAATCAGTATAAGGATAAGGTAAATATAAATATTTCTGAGTACTATTGCCTAAACCAATTCCAGAAAGGCCTCCATTATTAATCGCAATATAACCATTGCAAACTTGATTCCCTGTATCTAATAACCTATCACATGGTCTTGTAAAATTTAACCTACTTAACTGCCGAGATTGTAAGATACTACCACCTGTGAAAATTACAGCTAAAGCCGCAACGATAACCATTCCTAACATTAAAAAGATAATAGCAGTTTTAATCTTTTTAGAAACAGGAGATGAAAGAAAAATTAATCCAACTAAAGCGGCAAAAATAATCGCTGTTCCAAGATCGGGTTGAAACATAATCAAAAAAGTAATAACCATAGCAATTAATAAAGGAATAATAGCAACAAACCAATTATTAAGTTTCGCTTCATTCGCTTCATAAAATCTCGCCATAAAAACAATCATAATAACTTTAATAAATTCACTAGGTTGTACCCCAAAAGGGCCAATATAAAACCAACTTGTAGCGTAGTTAGTAGATTTTCCATAAATAAGTAACACAATTAATAAGACAGTAAAAACTACTAGTAAGATATTGGAAATAAAGCCATAAAACTTAGTATTAAACTTGGCTAAAAAGATACAAAAAATAAAGCTGCCTAGTAAAAATAAACCTTGTCTAAGAAAATATGCATAAGGACTTCCCCCACTCATATATGAGGTTACGTTACTAGCTGAAAATATCATAATTAAACCTAAAACAAAAAGTATCAACGTAACAAGAAACAAAGGACGATCAATATTTTTGATAATATCTTTTAACTTAGTCAAATTCATCATCCTTTCTAGTCTTTTTCTTTTAGAATATCATATTTTAAAGGACTAATAAAGTAGTCGGGACAAATTCATTAACAATTTGACAAATATTTTCATATTCTATAGTAGATAAAGGAGGTATTTAACTATGTATTATTTTGGAGGCGGAACTTGCGGTTGTAACATGCAAACTCCATATTTTTATTATCCTAATTGTAGCTTTGGTTGGTCTAATAATAACAATAGTAACTATGCGATAATTTTAGTATTATTTATCTTACTTGTTATTGTTATTGGTGCAAGATTTACTCGTTAAGAAAGGTTTTAGATTTAAACCTTTCTTTTTTTGCCGTTTTGTGTTAAAATATAGCAAGAAATGGGGTATTTAGATGTTAAAGAATAAAGATATATTAGATGAAAAAGATAAACGTTTACGTTTAGTTAGTAAAGAGGTAACCTTCCCTCTTAGTAAGGAAGATAAAGATAAAATTAAATTAATGGTTGAATATTTAACAAACAGTCAAATAGATAGACTAGCTGAAAAATATAATTTACGTCCTGGTATGGGAATGGCTGCTATCCAATTAGGGATACCTAAAAGGTATTTAGTAATTGTTCATGAGATAGCAGAAGAAGAGTTTGATACTTATATTGTTTGTAACCCTAAGATTGTTAGTAATTCAGCTGAAAAAATCTATGTAGAAATGGGCGAAGGTTGTTTATCTGTTAATCGTGATGTTGAAGGAATTGTTCCAAGATATGCTAGGGTTACGGTAGAAGGTTATGATATGGAAGGAAATAAGATAAGAATTAGAGCAAGAGAAGAACTTGCAATTGCTTTTCAACATGAAATTGATCATTTGAATGGGATATTATTTACTGATTATATCGATCCTAAAAATCCGTATAAAGATGAAAATAATTATCGAGCTATCTAGCTCTTTTTATTTTGATATTTCTTTACTTTTTACTTTCTCCTTGCTAAAATGAAATAGTAGGAGGCACCATGAAAAAGTATGTTATTTTAATTTTTTTAGTTATCTTATTTGGTTTTACCTTTGCTTTTAGAAGACCGTTATATAATTTGTATCGCACCTTTTTTGTTAAAGAAAATAAAGATGTTACTTTAACTAGCAGCAATGCTTATAGTAGAGATTATAGTTTTAATTATGTAAGCTTAACTAATGATTTTTCTCCAGACAATTATCAAGAACTATTAAATATTTATTTTACAGTTTTAAATTCAGGTGTTACAGATTTTACTTTCTATTGTAGTGACGAGTATGAAAGTTGTTTAAATGATGTTGATAGTCTTGCTAATGATCAAAAAACATTATCAGCAGTGAATAATTTTGTTCACCCCTTTAATAGTTTCAAGCATTTAGAAACTGTTTATGATAATTATGGTAAAGTTACTCTTAATATTGAACATAATTATACTGATAGTGATATCAAGCTAATTGAAGCGAAAGTTTTAGAGATTGAACAAGCCATCTGGACTAATGAAATGAGTGTTGAAGATAAGATTAAAGCTGCTCATAATTATATTATTAATAATAGTAAATATGATAAAGATCGCAGTGATAATAATATTGTTAATTATAAGTCTGATACCGCATTTGGAACTTTATTAGAAGGTTATAGTTTATGTGGGGGTTATACTGATTCAATGGCTTTATTTTTAGAAGATCTAGCAGTGAAAAATTTTAAAGTTGCAAGTGAAAATCATGTTTGGAATGCAGTTTTCTTAAATAATAGTTGGTATCATTTAGATTTAACTTGGGATGATCCGATAACTAGTGATGGTAGTGATATTTTAGAATATAATTTCTTTTTGATAACAACAAAAGAATTACAAGAAATCGAACAAGAACAACACAATTATGATTATAATATTTATAGTGAGTTAGTTTAACTTAAATGAGCCCTTTCTTAAGGGCTTTTTTCATGTAACAAAAAAAAGAACTGATTATCAGTTCTAAAAATTTTTATCTCTTAAAAATGGTGGAAAATCATAGTCATTTTCTAGCAATTCACCATCGCCATCATCATCATCTTCTTCTTGACTACTACTCATAGCAGCAACATAAGGATTATCTTCTCTCATGCTTCTTCGATTAGGTTGAACATTTGAAAAAATAGGTTGTTTTTCTTGGCCTTGATTTTTCTTATCAAAACCTGTTGCAATAACAGTAACAATAACCTCATCAGATAAGTTTTCGTTGATAACAGAACCAAAGATAGTATTAATATCAGTTCCTGAAGCAGCTCTAACAACCTCAGCAGCTTGTTCTGCTTCAAATAAGGTTAAGTTAACACCACCAGTAATATTGATAATAGCATCAGTAGCACCCGTAATACTTGTTTCAAGTAATGGACTAGAAACTGCTTGTTGTGCCGCTTCAATCGCTCTATCTTCACCCATACCAATTCCAATTCCAATAATAGCACGACCTGAATCTTTCATAACTGATTGCACATCAGCGAAATCTAGGTTAACAAGTCCAACAACAGCAATTAAATCAGAAATTGATTGAACACCTCGTCTTAAGACATTATCTACCTCTTTAAAAGCTTCTAGCATTGGGGTAGTTTTATCAATTATTTCTCTTAATCTATCATTAGGTATGACAATTAAAGTATCAACATGCTTTTCTAGTTCTTGAAGACCTGCTAAAGCATTATCCATTCTCTTTTTTCCTTCAAAAGTAAAAGGTTTAGTAACAATAGCTACTGTTAAGGCACCTAAAGCTTGAGCAATTTCCGCAACAACAGGTGCAGCTCCTGTACCTGTTCCTCCACCCATTCCACAAGTTATAAATACCATATCAGCACCAGTTAAAGCATCTTCTATTTCTTTTTTAGACTCTAAAGCGGCTTCTCTACCAATATCAGGTCTACTACCTGCTCCTAAGCCATCAGTTAAATTAGCACCTAACTGAATTTTAATATCAGCTTTAGAATTATTTAGTACTTGTAAATCAGTATTAGCAACGATAAATTCAACACCTTTAACACCAGATTCTACCATTCTGTTAACAGCATTGCCACCGCCGCCCCCGCAGCCAATTACTTTTATTTTCGCTAATTGATCCATTTCTAGTCCATTTCCCATGTTTGCTCCTCCTTAATTAGTTATCTAAAAAATGACTAAAGAATTTATTTATCATTGTTTCATTCACTTGATTTTTCTTTTTAGGTGATATAAAACTATTAAGCTCGTCATCACTAAACATATTAATATCTTTTTCTTTTAATTTACATTTTTTATCAAAATATTTACAGCTTCCTAAAGCACTCGTAAACATATTGTGCCGTGCTCCTAATGTTTTCATATTAAAACAACTTGCATATTTGCCTAACACACTTTCTACTATATAATTAAAGCCTGCTATTTCACTAATACCACCTACTACAATTATATAACTAATTTCTCTTTTTGTTAAGCGATTTATCTCATTTTTTGCAAGTTTTAAAATTTCTTTTAAGCGTGACTCAATAATTTCTGATATTTGAACTTGATTTATTGTAATATTTTTATTCTCACTATTTATCATTTTTATATCATCATTATGATCAGCATACCGAGAAGAAGAAAGTGCAAAAGTCTCTTTAAGTTTTTTCGCTTCTTCTTTTTTTATTTTATAAATAAAGACGATATCTTTATCTACACTACTACTACCTACTGGAATATAAGAGTTTTTAATCATAATCCCTTTATTAAAAACACCCACACTAGTAATATCTGTCCCAACATTTATAATAGCTCCCATTTTCCGGTCTAAACTACTACTAGCAACCGTATAATAGTCAGCTTGAGTATTATAAACAATATCTACAATATTAATACCGACACTTCTAACAATATTAATGATTGGATATATTTCTTCTTTAGGACTAGTAGCAACAACTGCCTTTAAAAAGAGCTTCTCACCACTTTTTCCTAAAGGTTCAAGACTACTTGGTTCATCATCAATTGTAAATGATATGGGAAGACAACTTACTAATTCCCTTGTCTCGTCATAAGTATCTCTTACCGTATCTTTTATAACTGCTTCAATATCTCTTCCTGTTACAGTCTCGCCTTTAATATTAACCATCCCATTTTCCATAGTCATACTAGCTCTATTAGCAGGTAATGTTAATATAACCTCTTTAATTTTCATACCAATTATATCTTCAGTTTTTTTTATGGCATTTAAAAGAGAACTTTTTAATTTTTTTTCATCATATATAACATTTTTTTTCATACCTAAAGAAACAGTAGAGGTAGCTGCCAAGATATGGTAAGCATCTTCATTACCATCTTCACTAGAATCACTGGCATTAACTACAACTATTTTGATATTACCATTACCAATATCAAGACCAGTATAGATATGACTCATAACTCCACCTCTATTCTTTTTTCATTATACACTACTTTTAAGTAATTTAACAAGCATTTTCATTCTGTTATATAAAATTAAAATCTAACTAATGAAATTTAACTACTTTTCAACTGTTTTATCAAATGTTTTTTGGACATGTCTAATTTTATATATCTCATATATTAAAACCAAGGAGAAACATGAAAGACCTAATAAGAATACCATTACATAAGTAAGAGAATCTTTTAATAGTATTAAAGTTATTAAACTACTAATTATTAATTTACCTAATTTCCTAATAAAATTTAATTTATTTATTATCATTTCATGATTAGATGGATTAGTATTATTAAGCAACAAGTTTCTAATATAATTATCAAATGGATCTCTAACAGCAAGAAAAGTGCAAAACCCTATACTCATTAAAGAAACTCCTAAAAAATTCATAGGGATAAAATTACCTATTAAAATAAAAATAAATGAAAATAGTAAACTATAGCCAATAATAGATAATATTTTGTCTTTAAACTTTTTATAAATAGTAACGCTATGTTGTAGTTTTTAGGGGCTGATAATCATAGTCACTATATAAATCAAAGAAATCAAAGATACTATAATTATT
>CALVIR010000039.1 GCA_944331915.1 uncultured Bacilli bacterium
AATTATAGTATTTTTGATTTCTTTGATTTATATAGTGACTATGATTATCAGCCCCTAAAAACTACAACATAGCGAAATTTTGCAAAAAAATATACTTGAATCTAGTTTCTATTGTATAATTTTAATAGGTGGTTCAAGATGAATGAAAAAGAGGTAAGAAATATACTTAACTATTATTATGAAAGTATAAAGAATGATAAATATTTAAAAAAGCATTTTAAAGATTATAAAGACATACTCTTTAAAGTTGAAGAATTTCCTCTTAAAGAAGGGCCTTTAAGATATTTTAGTGATGATGAGATTATCACTTTAGTAGGGAACTTCTTAAAAGAATATTATCCTGAATTATATGATACTTATCTCTTATATTCTAAACTTAAGTTAGCAATCTATCCTAAGAAAGAGCTTGAAGAATATATTGGAATGAGTGAACAAGAAATACTAACTACCAAGAAGAAACTACCACCCTTAACTCTTGAAGAAGCGAAAAGTCTGTTATGTGGAGAGGGTTATTATGATTATATTTTAAAAGATATTAATATTGTCAGTACTAATAATATTGATACGGCCATTACGCTTGTTCATGAGTATACGCATAAAATACATGATGACTTTAATAGTAAACAAAATACAGAATGTTTTGATCTTTATGCGGAATATCTTGCTTACTTAAATAGCTTTTATTTTGGAGAGTATCTTGAAAGTCTAGGATATATTTCTGACTTTGAAATTAGTAATGGTATTCTCTTTGATGATATTATGACTGCTTGTGATGTTTTTATGTTAATGGATAACTATTATAAAAAGAAACCACTTGAAGAGATAGACTTTGAACTAATAACAGAATGTCTTAAAGAAGACTATATTCCTCTTAATGACTATCATCATTTAATCGCTTTTCTAGTGTCCTTTCATAATTATCAGGAAATTAAAGATATAGATCTATCTAAACGTTGTGATATGCTAGTTAAAGACTTAAGTAAAATCGTAGATAGCAAAGTTATGGCTGAAACAGGTCTAGATTTACAAGATAAACGCTTGACAAAAAAATATACTTAAAAAAATCAGAATATATTTTTCTGTGGAAAAATATGTTGATTTTAATTGTTTTATCATTTATACTTATTTTAGGTGATGATTAATGATAAAAAGAGAAAAATATTTGTCTAAAATAAGAGAGTTTTATGACGCAGATTTAATTAAAGTTATTATTGGAATTAGAAGATGTGGTAAATCTGTTTTATTAAAACAAATTATGGATGAACTTAAAGAAGAAAAAGTAACTGATAATCATATTATTTATATTAATTTTGAAGATGTTGAATATTCTTATATTAAAAATTATTTAGATTTAAATAAATATGTAAAAGAAAAAATAACAGATGAATCTAAATACTATTTGCTTTTTGATGAAATTCAGTTAGTAGACGAATGGGAAAAAGCGGTTAATTCTTTTAAAGCAACCTTAAATGTATCTATATTTGTAACAGGTTCTAACTCAAAACTTTTATCTAGTGAACTAGCAACTTTATTATCAGGTCGTTATGTATCTTTTAAAATTGCTCCATTTTCTTTTAGTGAGGTAGTAGAACTAAAACAGTTAACAGATAAAAGAGATATTGAAGATGCTTTTAATGATTACTTACTATGGGGTGGTCTTCCTCAAAGATTTGAATTTAAAACTATCGATGCTACAAAAGCCTATCTATCAGATGTTTTTGATGCTATTGTTTTAAAAGATATTGTTAAAAGAAATAATATTAAGAACATTACTTTATTTCAAAGAGTAATTGAATATTTAGTTACCAATCCATCCCAATCCTTTTCCCCAACAAACATGTTAAAAGAATTTACTAAAGAAGAAATTCCTATTTCTACAAGAACAATATACGAATGTTTAGATTATGCTGAATCGTCATTATTAATGTCAAAAGTATCAGCTTATGACATTAGAGGAAAGAAGATACTATCAAGAAAAGATAAATATTATTTGCAAGATTTAGGATTAGGACAGGTACTTAATATCAATAAAAAAACACAATTTGGTGCTTATTTAGAAAATATTGTCTATAATGAATTAATATATAGAGGTTACAATGTTAACATTGGTAATAACAATGGTAAAGAGATAGATTTTATTGCAACAAAATATAATCAAAAAGAATATTATCAAGTTGCTTACACCTTAGCTAGTGAAGAAACTGAAGAAAGAGAGTTTTCAGCATACGATAATATAGATGATAATTATCCAAAATATGTTATTTCAACTGATAAGTTAGATTATTCACAAAATGGTATTATTCATAAAAATGCAATAGATTTTCTTTTGGAAAAAAATTAAAAGAGTGGACTTTCATGGAAGAAATTTCAGAAAAAATTGTAGCAAGGCATTTCTTAATCAGCATCTACAGTGAGATAGAAAATGATCCTTTTCTATCTTCATATTATCAAGATTATCATGACACCCTAGCAAATATAAAACTAACTTATAACCGAAGAATTACCATGCTATCTAATATTACTACTGAAGAATCTTTTGCATTACTAGGGGAATATTTAAAAGAATTTTATCCTGCCTTTTACGATTATTATCAAACTCATCATCAGGAAAAAGTAGTTATTTATGATAGAGAGTTACTATATAACTATATAAATAAAAAAGATAATTTACTAAATTATGACATTCCGTTCTTAACTATCGAAGAAGCTAGGGACTTATTAATTGGTGAAGCCTTATATAATTTTAAGTCTAACCTTATAATGGCTACTAACTATCATAATTTAAAACTAGCTTTTAATCTTCTTCATGAGTATACCCATCTCTTTCATTTTTCTCTAACTAGTAACTATGATAATGAAGCGTTTTTAAATTTATATAGTAAATATCTTGCTTATCTAAATAGTTTTTACTTTCAATAATACCTTGAAACTCTAGGTTATACTAAAGATACTGCTATGGTTTATCGAGATTCAACTGCTCTCATTGAAAAAGAAATAAATATCTTTAATCTAACTGATAAATTCTACCTGACAGGAGAACTTTCTTCTGAAGACTTTGCTAAAGTAAGTAATGCACTTGCTAATGACAATATTCCTTTATTTGATTATGAGCATATTGTTGCTTACTTAATGGCAGACTATAACTATAAAACAACAAAAGAAAAGCCATTAACAGATAGATGTATTGCTTTAGACTTTGCCTTAGAAAAGAAAGTAAATAAAAGACTTCTTAGAGAAACAGGTCTAGATTTACAAGATAAAAGACTATTAAAACGTTTATAATTATTGTCTAAACTGAAAAATTATATTATACTTAATATAGACGGAGGATATTTATGAAAAAGAGAGTTTTAAGTGCAATAATCATGATTTTAATATTTGTACCTTTATTATTGTTAGGTGGAGTTTTCTTTGCCCTTTTTATGACTATTTTATCATTAGGGGCATTGTATGAATTAATTACAATAAGAGAGAAGAAAAGAAAGTTTCCAACTTTTATTAAAATTATAAGCTTCTTACTGATTATTCTAGCTAATGTTTTATCTTTTGATAAAAGTATCTATAGTTACACGATGGATTATCATTTAATAAGCTTTATAATCTTAATTTTCCTATTACCTATATTATTAGTAAGTAATAAAGAAAAATATAATATTACTGATGCTTTATACTTAATAGGATCACTACTATTTATTAATATTGCTTTTAATCTAGTAGTAGTTATACGTAATTACAGTTTAAATTACTTAATTTATCTATTATTAATTACTGTTATAACTGATACTTTTGCTTTTATAACGGGCAAATATATAGGTAAAAATAAACTAGCACCTACTATTAGTCCTAATAAAACTGTAGAAGGATTAATTGGTGGGCTAATAATGGGAACTTTTGTTGCTAGTACTTTCTACTATGTTGTAATTGATCCAAGAATTTCTCTTGCTATATTAATTTTTATAACTTTATTCCTATCTTTAGTAGGACAATTAGGAGATTTAGTCTTCTCAAGCATAAAAAGAACATTTGGAGTTAAAGATTTTTCTTCTTTAATTCCTGGTCACGGAGGAATATTAGATCGATTTGATAGTCTAATTTTTGTTATCTTATCATTTATATTAGTAATGGGTGTTATTTAGGAGGCAAGATGGTTACATTATTATTATTCATAATTCTATTAGGCTCAATTATCTTTGTTCATGAAGGAGGGCATTTCCTTTTTGCTAAATTAACTGGTATCTATGTCTATGAATTTGCTTTAGGTATGGGTCCTAAATTATTTAGTTTTAAAAAAGGAGAGACAGTCTATTCTTTGCGAGCAATTCCTATTGGTGGTTTTTGTCAATTAGCAGGTGAGGATGATACTATAGATCCCGACGTTCCCAAGAATCGAACTTTACAAGGAAAAAAGCCATGGCAAAAGTTTTTAGTTATGTTCTTTGGAGCAGGCTTTAACTTTATTTCTGCTATCTTAGTATTATTCTTTATTGGTCTTATCTTTGGCTCAACCTCATTAGATCCAATCTTATCAAATGTTACAGAAGATTCTCCTGCTTATGAAGCCGGCATGCGTAAAGGTGATGAAATCTTAGAAATCAATGGTCATGATATCTGGACAATTGATGATATTTCTTTATACCTTGCTATCGCTAATCCCGAAGAAGAGAATACTTTTGAGGTAAAAAAAGAAAATGGCGAAGTTGAAACCTATAAGATTAAACCAGAAAAGGAAACAATTGATGGCACAGAACGTTATATATATGGTATCGAAATGAAAGGTGAAGAGCAACATGGTCTTGGTAATGCTTTAGAATACATGGTAGTTAAAACGGGTTCTTTATTTAAGCAAATGGGAGTTACTTTAATTAATCTCTTTACTGGAGGTATTGCTTTAAATCAATTAAGCGGCCCAGTTGGTATTTATGAGGTTGTTGGTTCTCAAGCGAGTGGGGGCCTAGCCAATATCCTTTACTTATTCTCATTCTTATCTATTAATGTTGGCTTTATTAATCTTTTACCACTACCAGCCTTTGATGGAGGACATATCTTATTTATTATTATTGAAAAAATAAAAGGTAGTCCTGTTAAAGCAGAAACAGAAGCTAAATTCCATGCGGTAGGTTTTGTCCTCCTTATATTATTAATGTTATATGTTACATTCTATGATATTTTAAGATTATTTTAAAAAAACTATTCATTCCGAATAGCTTTTCTTTTTTTCTTTTTTAATTAGTATGATATAACTCTTCTTTTAAGATATCAAGGTTTTGATTCATCAATGTTATATAATCAGTTTTAGTTTCTCTTTGTTCATCAGTTAAAATCGTCATATGTTTAAAATTAACTGTTTCTAGATTATTAGGATATTTATTAATAAGATTTTGAACATTAGTAGTAACCTCATTTTCTTCATAACTAAATATCTTAGTAATATTACCATTTTCTACTAATTCATCAATTGTAACTAAATCTTTATCAGAGGTATCATCATTTAGTAAATACACCGTAACACCGTATTTCTCTAAGAACTTATAATTTGTATCTGTCGCTACAATTGTTTTATAATTTGCATTTTCTACCGCTAGTCTAATATCAGCATCAAGTTCAGATACATCTACTTTTAACTCTTCATAATTATTATCAATTTCTTCTTTTAAATAATTATTAGAAACATATTCTTTCAAACCTAATCTAACATTTTGACTCATCATCAACATAAATGATGGATCAATCCAAACCTCATCCATATCATAATCATTATCTAAGACATAAGAGCTATCAATTATTTTTAAAGACTCATTATAATCTAATAATTCTACTGTTAAATCACGCTCACGATCAATTAGACCCGTATAAATAAATAAATCTTTACTTGCAAAATCCCTTTTTTGTTTATCCGTAAAATTATAATCTTCTACATCAACTCCATCAGGATAAATAGTACTTATCTTTGCATGATCACCATATAATCTTTCAATAATATATTCATTAGGATAATTAGTTGTAATTATCTCAATATCTTCCATATTATCACTTTTACATCCTGTTGCCCCTAAAATAACAGCACAGGAAAGAAAAGCAATCTTACCTAAATTTTTAAATCTTCTTTTCATTCTTTTTTTCCTCATTTCTAATAACTGGATCATATCCAAATCTTGCTCCGGGATGACATCTTAAAATTCGCTTAAATCCAAGATAACACCCTTTAATCGAACCATATTCTTCAATCGCTTCAATCATATAATTAGAACAAGTTGGATAAAAATGGCAAGCCCCATGACTTGCAAAAGGCATTTTCTGATAAAGACGAACTAATTTAATCAGAATCTTTTTCATAACTAACACCTAAACATATTGTACTACAAAATCTTCTCTTTATCAATTTAAAATACTACTTATCCTAACAAGAAATGTGAAAGTAACATAAAACTAAAGCCAATAACAAAGCAAAGAACAGTTATGGTCTTTCTTTTATAACTTAAAGATTCCTTTAATAATTCATAACAACTTATATGAATCATAATCCCAGAAATCAAAGCTAAAATTATACTCATGACAAAATTATTTATAATACTGGCTAAAAATAAATAAGCGATAATCGCTCCAAAAGGTTCAGATAGACCAGATACTAGTGTATATAGGAATGCTTTAATCTTTGATTTCGTACTAAAATAAATAGGAATCGCAATACTAATACCTTCTGGAATATTATGAAAACTAATCGCTAATGCTAAAGATAAACCTAAAGACTTATTAGTAGCAGAAGATAAAAAAGTAGCAATACCTTCCGGAATATTATGCATAATAATTGCAAGCATTGCAACAATTCCTAATCTATAAAGTTTCTTATTATTGACCTCTTTATAATCTTTCTTAGGTAAAAACTTATCTATAGAAATAGAAACAATAATTCCTATTGTAATAAAGATTAAAAGAAATAATAAAGCCGGGAAATCTTTAAAAATTGTTTTTAAAAGAGAAAAACTCTCTGGTATTAAATCAGTTAAAGATACACAAATCATAACCCCACTTGCAAATGCTAAAGCCCCAAGAATAATTAATTTCTCTTTCTTTAAGTTAAACAACACGGGGATAAAACCAATTAAAGTTGATAGTCCTGCTAAAGATGATAACATAAAAGCATATAGAAAATTAGACATAGTATCACCACTAATTTATATGTAAAAAATTGTGTTAATATTATAATTTAGGGTAATTTATGATAACGCAAAACATCTTGTCAACTAGATAAATATATGCTAATATAAGTATGTAAGCAAGATTATTGCATAAAATAAAAATGGGAAATACTTAACTTTCACGTGTTGAGTACTTACCCATGTTAATTGGTTTTAGTACTTAATCGTTAGATTGAGTACTATTTTTCTATCGATAGAATCATTAAAGAAACTATTAATAAAATGATGATTAGTATTAGAAAAGAGATTAGTAAATCTTTCTTCTTCATAATATCAAGCCTCCTTCCTAATAAGATGGAGGCAAGTACTCAACAGTCAGTATTTCCTAACAACCAATATACTATATATACATTTCAAATACAATCGAACAAGTTACATTTTTTCAAGAAATGTTTCGATATTATATTTTTAGCATAAATTTGTAATCTTGAAAGTTAATATTTAAAGTGGAAAGTTTTTAAAGATAATAACATAAAAGCATATAGAAAATTAGACATAGTTCATCACTAATTTATATGTAAAAAATTATAATTTAAGGCAATTTATAATAACGCTAAACATCTTGTCAATTAGATAAATATATGCTAATATAAGTATGTAAGCAAGAGTATTGCATAAAATAAAAATGGGAAATACTTAACTTTCACACGTTGAGTACTTACCAAATTTATTGTGTAAAGTACTTAATCAAATGTAGATTGAGTACTATTTTTTTATACATAGAATCATTAAAGAAACTATTAATAAAATGATAATTAATATTAGAAAAGAGATTAGTAAATCTTTTTTCTTCATAATATCAAGCCTCCTTCCTAATAAGATGGAGGCAAGTACTCAACAGTTAGTATTTCCTAGTAGCTAATATACTATAAATATATTTGTAATACAATCGAACAAGTTACATTTTATCAAAAAATTATATACCAACACCAACTTTCGTGCTAAAATAGTTTCCTATAGAAAGAAGGAAACTATGAGTACAATTAAGGATGAATTGATATCATTAAAATACATTTTGAAAGAACTTATCCATGTAATAAAAACTAGCAATGAAAGAGAAAATTTTATAAGTGGATATAGTAGTAATCCTGATTATTTAGAGATTGTTGAAAATTATAATATTGTTTTTAAGCATATTAAAGATCTAAAAGAAGAATTAGGGTTCAATACTGCTACTGAATTAACCCTTCTTTGTCAGCAACTGATTCATCAAGGCCTTTTATCGGAAACAGGAAAATATATCTGTAACAAAATTAACTATGATCTGATCCATTATCTAGATGAAATGTTTATTTTTGATTTGTCGTTAATAATTTTTAAGGGTGAGGGTTGTTGTCGTCATACCGCTGCTTTCTTACAACAATTTTTGGATTATTTCAATAAACCTAATACCTTAGTTGTTACAAGACTTTTACCATTGCATAATGATTATAATTTAGCACAGACAAGCTTATTTCTTAATAACTACTTTAAAGAAAAATTTGAAGGAAATCATGCTCTTAATTATGTAAGAGATGATGATATTAGTTATTTAATTGATATAACAACATGGACTATAAAACTCTATACTGTAGGATATGATGACAATAATTTAGCTTATCCATTTCATTCTAAAATAGGTACTGATAGTGATATGGTTATACCTTTATATAAATATAGTGCTCTATATGATAAACCAAAATCTTTTCAAGAACTACGACCATTAGATAAAAATAAACAAATTATTGTGTGTGATAATATTGAAGATGCATTTATCAAGTGTATAAAAAATAAATCTTTATTAGTAGATTTTTACTCTGAAAATAAAAAGTACTATCATAGAATTAATAAAGCTTATGATAGAATGATTGCTGATGAAAAAAGATTAAGATTAAAGTAGGAGGAACTATGAATTATAATTTAGAATGTGAAAAAATATTAGATAGTATTGATTTAAATAATAAACCAACTTTGTTACTACATGCTTGTTGTGCTCCTTGTTCATCAAGTGTCTTAGAGAAAATTGCCAAATACTTTAACATTACTATTTTATTTTATAATCCTAATATAACTGATTATCAAGAATACTTAAAAAGAAAAGATGAATTAGAAAAATTTATCAATCTAGTTGGCTATGATATAAAACTACTAGACTGTAACTATGATAAAGATAAATTTCTAAAGATGGCTTTAGGTTTAGAAGATAAAAAAGAAGGAGATATTAGATGTTATAAATGCTATAGATTAAGACTTGAAGAAACAGCTAAGATTGCTAAAGAAAATAACTTTGATTACTTTACGACAACTTTATCAATAAGTCCTTATAAAAATAGTAAATGGTTAAACGAAATAGGGGAAGAACTAGCTTCTAAATATCATATAAATTACTTATATGCAGACTTTAAAAAGAAAAACGGTTATAAACGTAGTATCGAATTATCTCATCTTTATAATTTATATCGCCAAGACTATTGTGGTTGTATCTATTCAAAAGTAGAAAGACTTAAACACCTTCAAGATCAAAAGGTGGAATAAAAGATTCACTACAAGTTTCACCTTCTTGAATATAGGCATTTTTAATTCCTAGATCAAGAGCATAATCTATTACCTCATCATACTCTATAGCACTTAAAGTCTGATTTAAAAAAGGATAATCCTTATTATAAGTAACTGGTGTATATTGATTCATAATACTAAGATAGACATTATCTTGGTATTTTTTATATACATATTCAATTATTTTTTTCGTATCATCACTAAGAGTCGGTAAAATTAAACATCTGACAATAATACCCTTTGTCATTAAGCCGTCTTTATTAAATTCATTTTTCCCTGTTTGTCTATACATTTCATCTAAAGCCTTGCTAGTAATATTAAAGTAATTAGAACACTTAGAAAACTTTTCCCCTAAGTCATTACTAAAATACTTAAAATCCGTTAAATAAATATCAATAAAACCAGCAAGTAATTTTAAAGTCCAAACATCTTCATAACCACTAGTATTATAAACAATAGGAATATTTAATCCTTTCTCTTTCGCTAACTTAATCGCTTCAATAATACTAGGTACAAAGTGGGTAGGAGTAACAAGATTAATATTATGTGCTTTTTTACTTTGCAGCTCTAGCATTATATCTGCAAGTCTTTCAATAGTTATCTCTTTACCAAAGTTTTCCCAAGAAATATCCTTATTTTGACAATAGCAGCATTTTAAATTACAGCCACTAAAAAAGATTGTACCACTGCCATTAACTCCAGAAATAGAAGGTTCTTCAAAATAATGAAGGGCCGCTCTCGCTATTTTAACCGTATTAGAACTACCACAAACGCCAGTTCTTAACATTCGATTAATCGCACATTTCCTAGGACACAACTTACAAGATGTATATAATTCTTCCATAAAATCACCAAACATATCATAACTTAGATGTCAAAGTCTGTAAAGAAGAAAACGTATATTTGAAAATATAAAGTACATAAGCTATAATATGAAGAAAGAAGGAGTATGATTATGAAATACTATTGTATAGGAATTAAAGGAACAGGAATGAGTACTTTAGCACAAATGTTATACGATATGGGTAATAGTGTTAGTGGTTATGATGATGCTAAAGATTATAAATTTACTGAAAAAGGTTTAAAAGATAGAGGAATAAAAATATTCTATGATAATGAACATCCTCTAGATAAAGATACAATTGTTACTTATTCTAAGGCTTTTAGTGAAGATCATAGAGAGATTAAAAGAGTAAAAGAACTAGGTCTTACCATTAAACCATATAATGAGGTAGTAGGAGACATTACCGCCAAATTTAATACTATCTCTGTTTGTGGAACGCATGGAAAGACAACCACAACTTCACTATTAAAACATCTCTTTGAAGAAACAATTGGTTGTAACTACTTTATAGGTGATGGTACTGGTCATATTGATATGAAAAATGATCTATTAGTAATTGAATCAGATGAATTTAATCGTCATTTTCTTGCTTATCACCCAAAAACTGCTATTATAACTTGTATTGAGTTAGAACATACAGAAATTTATAAAGATTTAGAAGACACTATTAGAACTTTTGAAAAGTTTGCTAATAAAGCCGAGCTTGTTATTGCAAATGGTGATGATAAAAATATTAGAGCAATTAACTTTACGAAGAAAGTTATTTTCTATGGTGAAAATGAAGATAATGATTATATTATAAGAAATATAAAATTAGAAACATCAGGTTCTTACTTTGATTTATATAAAAAAGAAACGTTTATTGGTAGTTTTATGATACCTTTATATGGTAAACATATGGTTTTAAATGCTGCCGCTAGTATTATTGAAGCATTAAACAAGAATTTAGATGTTACTACAATAAAGACCTTATTAACAAGTTTTCATAATGCTGCTAGAAGATTTGCGGAAACTAAAATAGGAAAGACGATTATAATAGATGATTATGCTCATCATCCAACCGAAATAAAGGTGACTTTAGAAGCGATTAAACAAAAATATCCCGATAAAAAATTAACGGTAGTTTTTAGACCTAATACTTATTCAAGAACTGCTGCTTTTAAAAAGGAATTTGCCGAAGTATTAAAAGAAGCTGACAAAGCCTTTATTACCCCAATTTTGTGTGATAGAGAGAAAAAAGAAGATTATCCACCTATTAAATCAGAAGATATCATAGCTTTAGTACCTAATAGTGAATTAATAGATGAAGATACTATATCTAAACTTATTCCTTATAAAGATGGAGTTGTAGCGTTCATGGGTTGTGCTACAGTTAGTCATTTAATTGAAAATTTCCGAAAAGTAATTGAATAATTATCATATAGTATGATATACTATAAATGTCTAAAGAAAACGTATAGGACATCTTAGTATAAAACCGACTAAATTAACGATACGGGAGTATTGATGATTGTCATGTTTGTGTTGAAGACCTTTCCACTGGATAGGGATCCTAAGAACTGACTATATACACCCACCTGTACATAAGTATAGGTTTTATCGTAGGTCCAGGGCGTTTCTTTGGACTTTTTTTGTTATATAGTAGACAATTATTAGTTAATTATGATATCATTAAGTAAATAAAAGATAGAAAGAAGGTATGAAAATGACAAGAATTTCCGGTTTACAGCAAGTTACCTGGGGGGGGGGTACTTTAGAAGCTTAAGTACTTTCTTTCGTCATGGAATAAGAGCAGGATAGGTGTATTCTGTTCTTTTTTGTGATAAAATCGAAAGGAGTAAAACATGAAACAAAAGAAAGAAAAAATAATAATATTAGGTTTAATCTTGATAATGATTATAGCAGTAGTAGGAGTAAGTTATGCTGCTTTTAGTTACACAGATACAGGTACTAAAGTAAACAGTATTACAAGTGGAGCAATCATGATGACTTACACCGAAAGTGATAATATCATAAATATGAGTGGAGCTTTACCAACCACAGACAAAACAGGTACAGTAAGACTAAATGAAGGAGAGTACTTTGATTTTACAATATCAAGCACTATCACTGGTAATGTCAATATCAACTATGAAATTAGTGCTAAAGATATAACGACAAGCGATAGAAAGATAGATGGCTCTAATATCAAGTTATATCTAACTAAATTAAACAGTGATGGTAGTGAAGAAGCTTTAATGTTACCAGAAACATATAGTGAGGAAACTAATGCTAATAATTATACTGGTAGACCAGCAGGAGAAATGAGTTTATATACAAGTAGTATGTCATCAAGTGAAACTAATAATTACCGTTTAAGAATGTATGTAACCGAAGAATATAATCCTCAAGGCGATGGAGGTAATTTACAGTTTAGTGTCCAAATAAACGTTTATGGCAAAGATGGAGATAAATATGTACCTTTAACAACAGAGCAGTTATTAGCAGCAAATCCAGTACAAGAAGATACAACTAATATGTTTAACTATGCCAGTAATGGAACTCAATATGACCCAAATGATGAAGAAGATTATGCAACTGATCCAAATCCAGAATACATAACAAGTGGATTATATCAATCAGAAGATAAAGATGGGGTAAGTTATTACTTTAGAGGAAATGTTACCAATAATAATGTTCAATTTGGAGAGTATCAAAGCGATTATTATGTATATTTTGGCAATAATACTGTAGCATATTATCAAAGCGATGTTAGTTGTGAAGAAGATGGTAACAGTAGGTGCACACAATTTAAATTAGCATCGGCAGGAGATAAAATGTATTGGAAGATAATAAGAGCAAATGGTGATGGTTCATTAAGATTGATCTATAACGGAACTAGTGCAAATCCTGGCAATAGCTCCTTAGAAGATTCCTATGTAATAGGGATAACTTCATATAATTTAAAATCTAATGATCCAAAATACACAGGATATACCTATGATAATGGAATTGATTCTTTTATTAAAAAAGAGGTAGATACCTGGTATCAAAATGCTTTAGGAAATACTATATATGATGATATGGTAATAGGTGGAAGATTCTGTAGTGATAGTAGTGGATATATTTATGATGGGCAAGGTGATTTTACAAGTTTTGATAGATTATGGCAATCAGTAGCAGGATATGCCAAAGCAAATGCTCCAACCTTAAAATGTCCAACAACAAGTGAAAGTTATGGAGGTAGTTATAGATTAAAAGCAGGTTTAATAACAGCAGATGAACTAGTATTAGCAGGAGAAAATCCTGGTTTATATAATGATAGTTACTTAAATCGTGGCGAATATGGTAAGTATTATTGGACTATGACGCCGGCCGGTTTCTATGAGGATGGTATTGCTTTTGTGTGGTTTGAGAATTACTTTCTGATTAGCGACTATGTCCACAACGACTTTGCTGTGCGTCCAGTTATCAATGTGTTAACTAATAATGGATTTACCTCTGGTGATGGCTCTATTACAAATCCCTACATATTATCCTGAGTAACGGACAGTTTTAGAAAAGCTGTTGGAAAATAAAGAAAAAACAGATATAAAAGTACGACCAATAATGTA
>CALVIR010000040.1 GCA_944331915.1 uncultured Bacilli bacterium
AACGAAAAAATCAATCATTTCTGATTGATTCCTATATCAAAAGTTCGAATAGTTCGAACAGATTTCCCAATGGTGCCTGTGGTGGGACTCGAACCCACACGTTATTGCTAACACTGGATTTTGAGTCCAGCGCGTCTACCAATTCCGCCACACAGGCATAACTAGATTATAGCATAGTTTTCTATAATCTGTATATATTAAATTTGCTCTTTGTACTTAGATTGATATAAATCAACATCTTCCTCTGCTGTTTCCTCTTGTAAGAAATCTCGCATATCCGGTAAATCATTTATAGACGATAAACCAAAATAATCAAGAAATTCACTAGTAGTCTCATATAAAATTGGCCTTCCCGGCAAAGGACTACGCCCACTTTCTTTAATTAATCCTTTCGCTACTAACTTTCTAATAATATGATTATTAGAAATTCCTCTTAGATTATCAACACTAGCACGTGTAATTGGTTGATTATATGCAATAATAGCAAGAGTTTCTAAAGCTGCTTGACTTAATGTATTATTATCATCTGTTGTTAACAGTTTTTGATAATACTTATTATGTTCTTTCTTCGTTGTTAATTTTAATTTATCCCCTAAAAAATCTATTCTAATACCCCGTTCTTCACTTTGATAATCAGTTTGTAATTCTCTAATTAAATCTTTTGTCTCGTCTTTAGAAATCTCTAAAATTCTACTTATTTCCTCTAAATCAAGACCATCATCTCCAACTACAAATAAAAGTCCTTCTATAACTGCTTTTAAATTCACTATCTCACCTCACAGACAATATCACTAAATAATTCATCCTGACATATATTAAGTTCTCCATGTCTAGCCATATCAAGTATAGCTAAAAAAGTCGCTACTATATATTCTCTCGTAGTCACAGGAAAGAGTTTAAAGAAACTTACTCTTTTTTCTTTTTTCAAGATATTTCTTATCTCTAATTTTCTCGATGACACCGTTATCTCTTTCATCGTAACTTTTGTAGAAAGAGGCTTCTCTTCACTTTTTCTCATTAAAAATTTCTTAAAGGCATCAACTAATAAATCAATCGATCCTTCTCCTTTCAAAGAAACCTCATCACTTAAATAGTTATTAATATTTTCTGGTAACTTTGTATGTATCTCTTGTCTTTTACTTTCTCCATCTTTTAACGCCTTAGTTATTTCTTTATAAGCTTGATACTCTAAAAGTCTAGCGACTAACTCTTCCCGTGGATCCTCTTCTTCTTTTTCTTCCTCAACTTTAGGTCTAGGTAAAAGCATACGTGCTTTTATTAATGTTAAT
Organism: uncultured Bacilli bacterium; assembly: GCA_944331915.1. Taxonomy (GTDB): domain Bacteria; phylum Bacillota_I; class Bacilli_A; order RF39; family UBA660; genus Onthousia. Next base: position 1,290 of record CALVIR010000040.1, read on the forward strand.
TCACTAGCCATTACTAAATAACTAGAAGCTATATCAAGATTTTGTTCTTTCATTTTATGAATATAATCCAAGTATTGTTTAGTGATACTTTCTATCTCAATATCAAAAATATCCATTTTATTTTCTTTTATCAGATGAAGGAGCAAATCTAATGGTCCTTCAAACACCTCTAATTTTAAATCCATAGTAAGCCCCTTACCTTTCTCTAGTTAATTATAGCAATTATAAAGCTTTTTTTCAAATTATTTAGCGTTTATAATACAATTAAGATATTTATTAAAAAAAATTCTAATCTAAGAAATTGCTAAAAAGATAAAACGATTATATAATATTCTTAATATTCAAGAGGTGATATTAATGAAAAGATTTACAATGAAAGATGAAAAATTTATTTGTGAACATTGTGGTAAAAAAGTGTTGCCATTAAAATACACAGCAAGAGACCATTGCCCTTATTGTCTTTACTCTAAACATGTTGATATTATGCCTGGTGATAGATTAAATAATTGCCAAGGACTTTTAAAACCAATAGGAATTGAGAAATTTAGAGATACTTACAAAATAATTTACAAATGTGAAAAATGCAAAGAAATACATAAAAACATCATGGCTAAAGATGATGATATGGATATGATAATTGAGATAAGTAAGATGTAATTTTTTAAAAAAGAGAATTTTGACAAAAGTTAATATTTATAATACTATGAATACGTAAAGAAAATTTACATATTATAAAAAAGGGAATACCTAGTTTGCTCTGTTAGGTACTATCCCATAAAACATTTTATGTTAATAGTACCACTCTAAGGAGTAGGTACTAATTTTATTATAATGAAATAAATCAGAATAATAAGAAGGACAATGATTAAAGAAAGAAACTTTTCTATTTTTCTCATATCCATCTCCCCTTTCACAAATAATAAAATTATAAGTTAGAAAGGGATAGTACCTAAACAACTAGATATTCCGTTGATAATGTAACATATATACATAAATAAATCATTGAACAAGATATAATTTTATTAGTTTGTTAACCTATATTAAAAATTGATAAAATATATCTTTTAATATCTTCTTTTTTACATCAATCATCTATCTATTTTATATCTCCTCTAAATGATGTATCGCTCCACTAAATGTCATTTCAGCATTTCAGTATTTCAGAATTTCAACACTTATAAGCTTTACCTTTTCCATTTTGACATATTTATAAACATAGCATATTGCCTACTATCATTCATTACTTTACAATTTTTTAAACAATTAAATTATTCTTACATAAAATAGTATTGGTGATAATTAATGAATAAAATTGACTATGAGTTTTATAGTTTAATAAAAAAATTAGAATTAATGAGTAAAGAAGAGATATTTTTAAATATTAAAAATCGCTATCTAGCTTTAAACGAAGAATTACGTAATAATATTGAAACATTTCTTAACAGTTTTTCTTTTTGGGGAAAATTAGAATATCTTAATAATGATTTTACAGAAATAAAGAATGTCACTGAATTTCTTAATAACAATTTAACTGATTTAGTCATTCTTTATCAAAATTTAAAAGATTATAAATCCAAAAAAATACTACTTGCCATTTTAAGAAACTATTATTACTATGATTTTACTATGTTACATGAGGTTATAGATACTTGTTATAAACACTACTTTGATCTAGATCTTGTCAAAACTACTAAAGATACTGTTTATGTAGATGTTGGTAGCTATATAGGTGATAGTATTGATGACTTTTTAGATAGTTATATGGAAGAGTATAAAAAAATCTATTGTTATGAGGTTACCGATACATCTATCGCTACTTTAAAAGATAAATTTGTTTTCAATAAAGATATTATTATAAAACCTAAAGCTTTATATGATAAAAAAACTACTTTAACCCTTAATACCAGTAATGTAGATAATTCTGCTAATATCGTTACTGAAACAGCAGGTAATATTGAAGCCGTTAGTCTAGATCTAGATATAAAAGAAAAAATAGATATTATTAAAATGGATATAGAAGGAGCCGAAGAAAAAGCTTTAGAAGGAGCTAAAGAACATATTAAAAATGATAGTCCTACTCTTTTAATCTCTATATATCATGGTTTTGAGGATTTAATTAAATTACCTAAATTAATAAAAAATATAAACAAAAACTATGACTTTTACTTAAGATACTATGGTGGTAATATCTTTCCTACTGAGATTGTTTTAATTGCAAAGAAAAAGAAGAGAAATTAATAATTATTTTTCTTCTTTTTAACCTTTATATTCACCACCATTAACATGAATGACTTGACCAGTTGTATAAGATGCATCATCACTTGCTAAATATACATAAATTGCAGCTATTTCATAAGGCTGTCCTGCTCTTTTCATAGGTCCTGAAGAACCAAAAGAAGGAATATCACTTGCCTTCCTACTAGCAGGCTGTAATGGTGTCCAAAAAGGACCTGGAGCAACAGCATTTACTCGTATATTCTTACTAGCTAAATTAGTAGCAAGACTTCTAGTAAAACCAACAATTGCGCCTTTACTAGTTACATAATCAATTAAATCTCCTTCACCATTAAAAGTAGTAATTGAGGTAGTATTAATAATACTAGCATTACTCTTCATATAAGGTAAAACTGCTTTAGTTAAATAAAACATAGAATAAATATTAGATTTCATTGTATAATCAAATTGACCATTAGATATATCCATTAACCTATCTGCAAAATATTGTACTCCAGCATTATTAACTAAAACATCAATTTTTCCATAATAATCTAAAGTCTGTTCAACAATATATTTAGAAAACTCTGGATTTTTTAAATCACCATTTAAAAGAAGAACCTCTCCTCCTAATCTTTCAATATAAGATTTTATATCTTTAGCATCTTTATGCTCATTATAATAAACTAAAACTAGTTTAGCACCTTCTTTGGCATAATAAACAGCTACAGCACGTCCAATTCCTGAATCTCCACCCGTTATAATTGCTACTTTATCTTTTAATTTACCACTACCTTTATAATTAATATTATCAAAAATAGGTAACGGTCGCATTAAATACTCCATTCCAGGTTGCATATCCTGATGTTGCTCTTTAAAATAAAGAGGATAATTATAACAAGACTCTCCTATTCCATATGGCTTTAAAAAATTATTATTCATATCTTCACCTAATTAATATTATGAAAATATCTAACAACATATACAAAAACTGTTAGTTTTAACTAACAGCTTTCATCACAAATAATAGTGGCATCTATTCCTTTTAAAGCATTATCTAAGTTATCTAAAGCGGTAATAATCGCTTTTTTATTTTTACCACTTTTAACAAAATTAATAGCTGCTTCTACTTTAGGTCCCATACTACCTTTAGCAAATTCTCCTTGTTCTAAGTAACTCATCGCTAAAGAAACAGGAATTTTTCCTAATTTTTTTGCATCAGGTTTTCCATAATTTAGTTCAGCCTGCTTAATATTAGTTAAAATTATCAATGTATCAGCATCAAGTTCTTGCGCCATTAAGGAACTAGCTAGATCTTTATCAATAACAGCATTAGCACCTTTCGCTTCATTTTGTTTATAAATAGGAATGCCTCCCCCACCACAAGCGATAACGATATGACCACTATTCACTAAATCACGAATCGTCTCTATCTCAACAATCTCTAATGGTTTAGGACTTGCTACTACTTTACGGTATCCTCTACCTGCATCTTCAACATAAACCTCACCAGTTTCTTCCATTAATTTTTTGGCCATTTTTTCACTATAGAAAGGTCCTACTGGTTTCGTGGGATTCTTAAATGAAGGATCTTGTTTATCTACTACAACTTGCGTAACAATAGTAATAATTTTCTTTTCTATTCCTTCATCTTCTAAAATATCTCTAAGTCCTTTTTGTAAATGATACCCAATATAGCCTTGACTCATCGCTGTACATTCTGGAAAAGGCATATAGGGAATATCTTTATTTTCATAAGAATCTTCAAAAGCTAGATTAATTACTCCGACCTGAGGGCCATTACCATGACTAATGATAACATCATCATTGTTTTTTATAAGAGGAACTATATTCTTAACTGCTTTTTTAATTAAAGCTTGCTGTTCTTTAGGATTATTTCCTAAAGCATTTCCTCCTAAAGCAATTACATATTTACTCATTTACTACTTTTACCTTTGGTACTTGTTGTGTAATACAATGAATATTTCCCCCACCTAGTAAAATCTCTCTAGCATAAATTGGTTCTATCTTACAATCTGGATATAATTTTTGAAGAGTTTCAATCGCTAATTGATCATGAGGATCTCCAAACACTGGTAAAGCGATAAAGCCATTTCCTGTATAGTAATTAACATATGAAGCTGCTAGGCGATCTCCTTCTTCTCGAGGAAGAGTACCTTCAACAGAGTCAACCCCTTCACTTTCCTCTTTCGTAATTAAAATTGGTGTTGGGGTTAATAGTTTATGAATAACTAACTTTCTACCTTTCGCATCAGTTTCATTACTTAAATATTGATAAGCATCATGGCTTCTTTGATATTGTGGATCACTTGGATCATCTGTCCAAGCTAAAACAACCTCTCCTGGTTTAACAAAGTTACACATATTATCAACATGTCCATTTGTTTCATCATTATAAATTCCTTCTTTAAGCCATAAAACTTTTTCACAACCTAAATAATCACATAGTTTTTTCTCAATTTCTTCTTTTGTCATTTCCGGATTACGGCCCTTAGATAAAAGACATTCTTCTGTTACCATCACCGTACCTTCTCCATCAACATGAATAGAGCCACCTTCTAAGACAAAATCATTTAAACGATAACTATCAACTTGTTCTAATTCACACATCTTTTGGGCCACTTTATCATCTTGATCCCAAGGAAAATAAAGACCATCAACTAATCCTCCCCAAGAGTTAAATTTCCAATCTACCCCTCGCATCTCACCTTTGTCATTAACAACAAAAGTTGCACCACAATCTCTAATCCAAGAATCATTATTACTCATTTCTACTACTTTAACATAGGAAGCAAGTTCTTCCCTAGCATTAGAAAACTGTTCTTTACTTACACAAACTGTAACTGGTTCATATTTACCAATTGTATTAGCAACCTCCACAAAAACTTTTTGAGCAGGTTTACCTCCTAAACGCCAATTATCAGGACGTTCAGGCCAAATAATATAAGTACCACTATGTTCTTCAAATTCCCCTGGCATTCTAAAGCCATCTTCTTTAGGAATTGTATTTAATCTTTTCATTTTCTCTCCTTCTTTCTATATTTATAAGTAAGAATCAGGCCCAAATATCTTTGAGCCAGGTTATCTATCTTGCTTCTTTACTAATCATACGATATACAAGTATTTCTTCAACAATAAAGGAAATTAAGACACCAATAATTAGTGGCGCATTTGCCATTATTGAATCCCATGTAAAGTCTATGAATAAAGTAAAGATAACACCCAATATTAATAATACTAAAGGAACATAAGTCATTAAATGTAAGACAAAGTTATTACCAGGAACCTTATATTCTCTTTTCGTTTTATCTATTTTTCTTAATTTTAAGAAAGCTGGGAATAATGGTATATAACTAATTAGTAAAGTTACTAAACTAAATGAGAAGAATGTCCAGAATAAGTTACTAGCTTCTTCTGATATTAAACCAAAGATAACCCCAAGAATTACAACCACACTAGCAACTATACCATTAATGATAGATGCCATGTAAGGAACACCCTCTTTATTAGTTTTAGAAAATACTTTAGGGAAGCCATTATCATCAGCGCAATATTTAGCTACAGAATTAACACCAAATGACCAAGAAACAATATTAGCAACCATAGTATAAATAAACATTAAACCAACTACGATAACTATAATTCTTACAAGATCAGCATTAACTCCTAAAGTTGTAAGTAAAATAGCAAAACTATCAGTAATACCAGCAGATTCCGCTTCGGTAATTGGCATAGCAATATTAATACCTGTCGCTGGTAAAATATAGAATAAAGCCATTAAAGCTCCTCCAACAATTAAAGCCTTAGGAATTTCTTTTTTCGGATTATCCATATCATCAGCATAAGTAGCAATAACCTCAAATCCCAAGAAATTAAAGATTATAACTGAAATAAAGGAAAGGCCTGCTAAATCTAGACTTGGGAACAAATCAGCTACACTCTTAACAGGATTAGCACTTTGACCAGTTTTTATAAATACATAAATACCTAAAAGTCCTAAACCTACCATAAATAGAATCTTAAAGAAAGTTCCAATATTAACTAACCACTTATTTTCCCCAATTCTAAAACATCCTAAAATACTAACTAACCAAGTATAAGCTAGTTGTAAAACTAATAACCAAAATATATTTAACTCAATACTAAATATACCAGCAATAACATCTGTAACCGCAACGGCTAAAGATGCAATCCATAAAGGAAAATTAATCCAATAGTTCCAGGCTACTCTTGTTGCCCATTTTTTACCAAAAGCTTTCTTTACCCAATCATACATTCCTCCTTCACTTGGAAAAGTACTACCAAGTTCTGCTGTAATTAAACCATAAGGTAAACAGAATGCTATAATTAAAAATATCCACCAAAAATACTGCGAATTACCGATCGCTGCTGTTGGCGCAACTGATTCGGCAACTAATGTAATACATACTGTCGCTAAGACAGCATCTAACAACCTAAATTTTTTCTTTTTCTTTTCCATAATTAATTACTCCCTAAATTTTTCTTACAAATTTCAATAGTCTCCTTTTCTTTTCCCATAAAGTAAACTAATAAAGCTCTCATAGCTGTCAATCTATTTTCAGCTTGATCAATAACAATGGAGTATTCTGAATCAATAACCTCATCAGTTACCTCTTCACCACGTGTTGCTGGTAAACAGTGCATAAACTTAACATCTTTACTAGCTTTTTTAATCATATCCATATCTACTTGATATTTTGGATAGAAAATGCCCTTTCTCTCTTCTTCTGAAAGTTCAGCTTCGTATAATCCATACCAAACATCAGTGTAGATAAAATCAGCATCTTTAAGTGCTTCTTCTTCATCTTCTGTAATTAGGAAAGTTCCTCCTGAAACCTCACAATTACGTCTAGCAATTTCCCTAAAATGTTCATTTAATTGGAATCCTTTAGGTCCATATTGTACAAAATGTCCTCCCATTTTTGTAATCATCATCATTAATGAAGCACAAACTTGGGTTGCATCACCAACAAAAACAACCTTTATATCTTCTAGTTTTTTATCCTTCGGAAGATGTTCATAAATAGTTGTAATGTCTCCCATCTCTTGCGTTGGATGATTGTAATCACTCATTCCATTAATTACAGGAACAGAAGCCCATTTTGCTAAATTTGTAATACTTTCATGCTTTTGTACTCGGGCCATTAAGATATCAACTAAGCGTGATAAAACCATAGCTGTATCTTTTAAGCTTTCATGCTTTCCTAATTGAATTTGTCCTGGTGCTAAATATTGGGCATGTCCACCTAATTGAGTCATAGCAGTTTCAAAAGAAACTCTAGTTCGTGTTGATGCTTGTTCAAAGATCATTCCTAAAGATTTATGATATAACACATTTAAAGGATAACCTTTTTTGATATTTTCTTTAATGATAAGTCCTAAATGCATGATATCAAGTAATTCTTCTTTAGAAAAATCTTCCGTATCAACAAAATTTTTCTTATCTTTCATCTTTACCTCCTATCTTCTATAACATAACATAAACAAGAACAAAGTTCAATTAACCAACTTAAATTATTTGATTAAAGCCCATAATTTGTCATACTTGTCAATGTTACTACCTATATTTTGAACCATTTCTGCTTGATTTATTATATAATCTGGAATATTTGCGGCTTTATTAGCTAGATATTCACTACTTAAAAGTTTTTCTGTTTCTTCATTTACATTAATATAAGGATACTCTTCTATTATCTGTTTCATCACCTCTGGTCTTAAAATATAATCTATAAATTTATAAGCATTATCTTTATGTTTAGCCCCTTTAACAATAGCATAATTATCTATACTTAAAGCCCCATTTTCTTTAGGAAATATTATTTCTATATTAGGATTTTCTCGCAACGCTAAAGCTGCTTCAGCATTCCACATTACTCCTATATCAACCTCATTAGTAATTAATAAAGTTTTAGGACTATCACTATCATAAGCTTTAACATTTTTCTTTAAGTCTAAAAGAAACTCTTCTGCTTTTTTTAACTCTAAATCATTAGTAGTATTCATACTATATCCTAAAGCTTGATTAGCCATACCAATAACAATTCTTTGATCATCAAGAAGAACAATATTATTTTTATAATTAGGATTTAATAAGTCATTATATGAGGTAATATTATCTTTAATATGATCCCGATTAACTGCAATTACTGTTGTTGTCGCTAAAAATGGTAAAGAATAAGTATTATTTTTATCATAGTCTAAATTTAAGTATTCTTTTTTTAGGTTATTAATATTAACAAGCTTACTCTTATCAAGTGGTTCTAATAAGTCTCTATTTATCATAAGTTCAATCATATAATCACTAGGAAAAATTAAATCATACGTTCCTTCTTTTGCTGAACTAATTTTCGCAAGCAACTCTTCATTAGAAGAGTAAGTACTGTAATTAACAATAATTCCTGTCTCTTCTTCAAAGTCCTCAATAATACTATCAGGAATATAACTAGACCAATTTAAAACATTTAAGGTATCTTCCTGATTCTTCCCACAACCTGTAATTCCAAGCAGTAAAAGAAAACAAATAATTATTTTTTTCATCTTACCACCTCTTTCTTCAAAGATCGCATTTGTTTAAGGGTAAATAGTAAGATAATCGTAAATGTAACAACTAAAATAATTGTTGAAAGAGCATTAACCTCAGGCGTAATTCCCGTTTTGATCATAGAGTATATTTTTAATGGTAAGGTATTACTAGAAGGACCAGCAGTAAAGTAACTTATCACAACATCATCAAGAGACAAAGTAAAAGCTAACATCGCTCCTGAGGTAATACCTGGAATTAATGATGGTAAGATAATATGACGAAAAGTTTCCAAACCTCCTGCTCCTAAATCTTTTGAAGCATCATATAAATTAGGATTAAGGTCATCAAGAATTGTTTTAACACTAATAATAACAAAAGGAATAGAAAAAGCAATATGACTTAGTATTAATGTCATCATACCTAAATCTAGTTTTAATAAGGTATAAACAGATAATAAAGATATACCTAAGACTATTTCAGGAATAACAATTGGAATATATAAAAGTTTCATAATAAAACCTTTCCCTTTAAAATTATAGCGATTAAGCGCATAAGCAGATATTGTTCCAATAACCGTTGAAATAAAAGTACTAGTAACCGCCACTATAATAGTATTAAAGAAAGCTTCTAATAAACTCCGATTAGAAAAAAGAGTTTGATACCATTTTAAAGTAAAGCCTTCAAACGTAATATTCATCTTTGAGGTATTAAAAGAAAAGACAACTAAAATGATAATTGGTAAATACAAAAAAGCATATACTAAGATAATAAAAATATTTTTTAAGATTCTCTTCTTCATTAGAAACCTCCTAAATCATCCATTTTTCCACCTGTTTTCTTATAGAGTTTAACTAAAACAAAAGTAATAATTAATAGAGTTATCGAAATCGCCGCTCCAAAAGGCCAATTACGAGCTGTTAAGAATTGGTTTTTAATTAAGTTACCTAAAAGCATTAATTTCCCACCACCTAATAAGTCAGCGATAAAGAAATAACCAATACATGGTATAAAGACCATCAATGAACCATTAAATAAACCTGTAACGGTAGAAGGAACAATAACTTTAAAGAATGTTGCCATACTACCTGCTCCCAAGTCTTTCGAAGCCTCAATAAGACGATTATCAATTTTAGATATTGAACTATATAAAGGTAAAATCATAAATGGTAATAATGTATAAACCATTCCAATAATAATACCTAAATTGTTATACATTAACGATAATGGATTATCAATGATATTAAGATTTAAAAGTATAGTATTAATTACTCCTTCTTTTCTTAATAAAACTATCCATCCATAAGTTCTAATAAGAGAATTCGTTAGAAATGGCAAAATAACAAGAGCCATTAATAGTGTTTGTGTTTTTTTCTTTTTCTGACTTATAAACAGACAGAAAGGATAAGCAATTAAGATACAAATTAAAGTCGTAACAAGAGCAATCAAAAATGATTGAACAAAAACTTTAATATAGACCATATCAAAAATTTTAAGATAATTACCTAAATTAAAAACATTTATAACTCCCCCATAGGAATCACTTTTTAAAAAACTTAAGATAAAAATATAAATTAAAGGTAATAGTATTAGAACTAGAGCATAAACAATAACAGGAATAGTAATTATTTTCTTAAATAATTTATCCTTCATTATCTTTCTCCTTTTATTATAACCATATCTTCAAAAGAAAAATGTACTTTTAACATATCTTTATCTTTTAGTAATTCATATTTATCCTTTGGAAGAAGAATCTTAAGTTCTTTATTAGTTTCCATTTTAGCAATAACAGTATAGTAAGCGCCATCATAGATTGAACTTTTTATTTTTATATTATAGGTATTATAGTCTTTATCTTTAGTAACTAGTTTAATATTCTCTGGTCTAATGACAATTGTAACTTTATCATTTTCTTTAAAGTTATCATTATTAATTATAATCTTAAAGTCGGCATTAATAAGTACTTCCGCAAATGTTTCTTTAATATTTAACACTTTCCCACTAAATATATTTGCATCGCCAATAAAATCAGCAGCAAATTTTGTTTTAGGATGCTCATACAAGTCTTTAGGAGTTGTTAATTCAACTATTTTACCATTGTGCATAAGCATAATTCTATTACTAAGAGATAAAGCTTCACTTTGATCATGAGTAACATAGATAAAGGTTATCCCTAGTTTCTGCTGTAATTCTTTTAATTCAATCCGCATTTGCTTTTTTAATTTTTTATCTAAAGCCGATAGTGGTTCATCAAGTAACAAAACTTTAGGATTATTAATAAGAGCTCGCGCAATCGCTACCCGTTGTTGTTCTCCACCTGATAATTCACTAGGCTTTCTTTTCTCATAACCTGTAAGTTTAACAAGTTCAAGCATTTCCTTAACTTTTTTCGCTATTTCTTCTTTAGGAACTTTTTTCATCTTTAAACCAAAAGCAATATTATCATAGACATTCATATGTGGAAAAAGAGCATAACTTTGAAAGATAGTATTAATTTCTCTATCTTTCGCTTCCACCCCTGTCATGTCTTTTCCATCAAGATATATCTTGCCACTAGTCGCATCTTCTAACCCTGAAATCATCCTTAAAATAGTTGTCTTTCCACACCCACTAGGTCCTAAAAAGGTTAATATCTCCCCTTCATATATTTCCAAATTTAAATTTTTAATAATGCTTTTATCACCATAACTTTTCTTAATGTTTTCTAATTTAACAATAACTTTTTCCATAAAGAAAGCTCCTTTTATTATTCTTTTGTAAATCTTAATAAATATCCATCTGGATCTTGAATTAAAAACTCCTCATCTATATATATATTACCTGCTACCTCATATTTACTTTTCATAATATCTTTAAATAAAGGATATTTATTATTTTTTACATTATTATAAACAGTATCAAAGTCTTTAATTTCCATACTAATATTGATACCTCTTCCAAAAGGATATTCCAAAGTTCCCGTATTCCAATGGTCATTTATCTCTTCTATCATAATTTGATTTCCTTCTAGTTCCAAAAAACAGAATTTATCTTCTTTTCGTTCATAACAAATTTTAAAGCCTATATTTAAATAAAACTCTTTACTTTTATCTATATTAGTTACACTTAACTCTGGTATTAATTTATTAAATTTCATAACACTCCTCCTATTATCTATAATTATAGCTTATTTGCCGAAAAAAAACTACTAATTAATTAGCATGTTAATTAAAATATTGATATCCCGTTTGTGTATAAATTTAAATTTGGATATCCCGAATAGAAATAACTCATATAC
>CALVIR010000041.1 GCA_944331915.1 uncultured Bacilli bacterium
ATCAAAGGTATCCTTTCTAAATTCATTCTCGACAGTATCATTATATCACTGGCCCCCAAAATTTACAACATAGCGAATAGTAATAAAAAAATAGTTAGCTGCTACTCTCACAATTCTTGATATGCTAATTACTATAGTTAAGTATATAGAAACTGTTTCTAATGGTAAAAAACCAGTTAATTTATACTGAATAAATAGTTTACTATTGTTTTGACCTAAATCAATAATTGCGTAACAAATAGCAAAGACAATAAATATTAAAAGAATAAGTTTAGTTATTTTAAACTTTCCATTTTCTTTTTTTATTGTTTTATTATTTGGAGTTTTTACCTCATATAAAAAGTTAACTAAAAAGATATTTATAAGGCAAAAGATTAAACAGCCTATCATCGGTAAGTAAGGATTTAAATTAAAAAGGAAACCAGATATAAATGCCGTAAACATTGTTACAATGGCATAAATTAAAGTGTACTTATTTTGGATTTCAATAAATTTATCCTCTTCCTTTAGAAATGCTAAATTCTTTCTAAGAATAACTGCATCCATGTATTTAAAATAAGCATAGGCCTCATAGAAAATAGAACCAATTAAAATAATAAAATAATTATTGCCTATAGTTATTAAAAAAGCACCTAAAAAAAGCAATAATACCCCTATTTTTACCGAGTTTAAGGCTCCTACTTTATTAATTATTTTTATAACTAAGGGATTTAAAACAAGCATAACAAATATACTAATTGTTGTAAGAGAACTAATTTCTAAAGCACTCAAATGCTTAATTTCTGTTAAAAATAAGGTATTAATTGCAATGTAGAAAATTAAGTCACCTGAAAGTCCGGCAAATAAAGGATAAATTTTATTACTTAAAACTATCCTTTTCTTATTTACTACCATAATACTATCTCTCCATTCCCATTTTTCTTTTAATAAATTTAAATATTTCTACAACTAGTATTGGAGAAAGTGATAAAAGTATTACAATAATCCATTCCCTACCACTAAGAATACCTAATGAGAAGAACTCTCTTAATGAAGGAATAAATAGTACTAACAATAGAAAGAAAACAGATCCTAACATTGCAAGATATAATAACTTGTTACGAGGATAATTTTTACTAAACAAAGAAATAGTACTAGAACTTTGATTTAGGGAATGGAAAATCTGTGATAAGCATAAAACTGTAAATGACATGGTTAAAGCAGCTTGATAGTTATCATTATGACCAATTAGATAAGCAATCATCGTAATAATGGCAAGGAAAATACCATAAAAACAAGTTCTAAAGACAAGCCCTTTTTCAAAAAGAGTTCCTTCTTTTACAGGTTTATGTTTCATAATATTAGGACTTGCGGAATCAATTCCTAAAGCAAGAGATGGAAGTGTATCTGTTACTAAGTTGATGAAAAGGATATGAACAGCAAGTAAAGGACTATCTAAATTAAGAAGAATAGTTGTAAAGATAGTTAAAACCTCAGCAATATTACCTGCTAAAAGATATTGAATTACCTTTTGAATATTACGATAGACTCTTCTACCTTCTTTAACAGCTTTTTCAATAGTTGTAAAATTATCATCAAGTAAAATCATCGCAGCAGCATCTTTAGCAACATCAGTTCCAGTAATTCCCATAGCAACTCCAATATCAGCTTGCTTTAAAGCCGGAGCATCATTAACCCCATCACCAGTCATCGCCACGATTTCTTTATTTTTCTTTAAGGCTTTAACGATTCTTAATTTATCATTAGGAGTAACTCTAGCAAAAACAGAAATATCTTTAATGGTATTACGTAGTTTTAAATCACTCATCTTAGCTAACTCTTCTCCACTAATTACTAAATCACCTTGTTTATATATACCTAAATCTTTAGCAATAGAGGTAGCAGTTAATTTATGGTCTCCTGTAATCATAATGACTCTAATACCAGCTTCATGACAAGTTTCTATCGCATGTTTTACCTCTTCTCGTGGTGGATCCATCATTCCCATAATACCAATAAAGGTTAAGTCATTTTCAATAGTTTGATCATCTTCATGAGGAAGACTAGAAATATTTTTAGTTGCAAAACCTAAAAGTCTTAAACCTTTACGAGATTGCTCCATACAATAGTCTTTTACTAATTCCCTATCTTTTGTTGTTAATTTAACTTTCCTCCCATCTACAATTGTATCAGTACAAACATCGATTAACTCTTCAGGAGCGCCTTTACTATAAAGAATATAATTTGTATTATCATCATCTTTTATAACGACACTCATTCTCTTTCTTACAGAATCAAAAGGATTAGAAAATAAAATTTTATGGTCTTTTCTTATCTTAGTTAAATCATAGTTATGGTCTAAAGCATAAGTAAGTAAAGCTCCTTCCGTTGGATCACCTAAAACTTTATCTTTATCTAAAGAAGCATTGTTACATAGAATAGCTGCATAGATCATTGTATCATTAAAGTTATTAATTTTATTTTTAGAGATAATATCTGTAAATAAAGCACTAGTTGTAACGGTCATTTTATTTAATGTCAATGTTCCAGTTTTATCAGTACAAATAACTGTTGAACTACCTAAAGCTTCAACAGCAGGTAACTTTTTAACAAGAGCATTATTTTTTGCCATTCTTGAAACCCCTAAAGCCATTACAATTGTAGCAGTAGCAGGTAAACCTTCAGGGATAACTGATATAGCTAGTGATATGGCAATCATTAATAAAGCTATCAAGTCTTTACCATATAAAAGGCCAATAAAGAAGATGAGAATAGCTATAATAATACCAGCAATAGAAAGAATCTCGCCTACTTTATTTAGTTTTCTCTTTAAAGGTGTATCTAAGTTTTCAGTATCATCTAACATTTTAGCAATCTTACCTACCTCTGTATCAGAAGCAGTAGCAACAACAATTCCAATTGCCGTACCATAAGAAATAATAGTAGATGAATAGACCATATTAGTTCTATCTGCTAACGGTGTTTTTTCATCTAATAAGATATTAGCATCTTTCATTACAGAAACACTTTCTCCAGTTAAAGATGATTCATCTACTTTTAAACCTTGTTCTTCGATTAATCTAATATCAGCAGGAACGATATTTCCATCTTCTAAATAAACTAAGTCCCCTACTACTAAATCCTTAGTTGAGATTTCTTTTTTCTTACCTTCTCTTATAACCGTAGTATGAGGGGCATTCATTTTTCTTAAGGCTTCAATTGCATCCATGGCTTTTTTTTCTTGAATAATACTGATTAAAGCATTAATAAAGATAATAATTAATATGACAATACCTTCCGCTTGTTCTCCTAATATAAAAGAAAGAATAGACGCTAAAAGAAGAATAATAATCATTTTATCTTTTAACTGTTCTAAAATCATTTGAAAAATAGTTTTTTTCTTAGTATTTGCAATAATATTGGGTCCATTTTTTTCTAATCTTGATCTAGCCACCATTTCAGTTAAGCCTTGATTAGAACTATGTAATTTTTCTATTACTTCACTACTATTAATAGTATAAGCATCTTTCAATTATATCACCCTTATCTTATTCTGATTAAAATCATTGTAACAAAGATTAAAAGAAATTACCACTCATTTAGTAATTTCTGTAACCTTTTCTAAGATTCTGTTTTATAAGTTAATTATTTAACCGCAAACTTTTTTTAAACAATTTAATTATGATAAAGATACTTGCAAAGGTAAAGAAGATAATAGTAATAACCGTTCCAATAATTGTAATAATTATATTTTTTAGTAGTTGTTTCATTTTCTCACCATTACAATTGTAGCATAATAGCAAGGTAGAATTTCTTACATTTTTGTAAGTATTATCTAATTTCTCTTTTAATTAATTTGGCATGCATCACGACGCGATTACCAAAATTATCTTGACAGGTTGATAAAGTTAAAATCTTGTCATTAGTATTGACAGTAGCAGAAAAATCAACTTGACTACGGCTTTTAATAGTATTTAAAAATTGGAGATATTCTTCATCAGAAGCGAAATTAGGTGTAATATAGTAACTTTCTTTAGGAGTTGTATAAACACTAAAGACTTGCCACATGGTATTCTCAGTTGGAGTAGAAAGTCTAATAATATAGTTTTCTTTGTTCGTATACCAAGAACTATTTAAAATATTTTTTAAGCTTCCAAACATTGTTCCATTATAACGACTATGGGCGTAAATAATAGTATTTTGATCAAAATTAGTAGCATCATTACGATAATCCATAAATACCCATCCAGCCTCATTAGCAGTCTTATCAAAAGCATGAGATAAGTAATAGTCATTATTAGTGGTTTGGACAATTGGATAATTAATATTAGTCCCTTTTACTTGAATCCAACCAACGGTATCACTATTTTTGGCTAAAAGATCTTGAAAATTAACCTCTAATAAGTTTAGTTTAATATAATTCCAATAATCATCATCAGGATCAACTGGAGGATTAATCGTTTCTGTACTAGTAGTATCTTTTTTTTCAATTAGTTCTGTTTGCTCGATAACATCATCAGCTAGATTATTTATTTTTTTATTATCTTGATACCACCCAAATATTTTAAAAGAAAAAATAAGAAAGATAATCACAAAGATAAGCAGAAAGAGAACTATAACCCATTTTCTTAATCTAATTTTTTTCTTCTTGTGTCGTCTTTTTTCTTGATATTCTACTCTAGAAAGTCTACTATTTGCCATATCATCACCTATTCTATTATAGACCAAAAAAGTTAAGAAAAAAAGCTCTAGATTTTAAGAGCTCTTATAATCACATTTACTACATTTTATTTCCTGATTATGTTTAACTAACATTTCCCCACAGTTTGGACATTTTTCCCCCGTTGGTTCATCCCAAAAAGCTTCTTTACATTTAGGAAAGTTACTACAGCCATAAAATGTTTTACCTTTTCTAGTTTTACGTTCAAGAATCTTACCATCACATTTTAAGCAATTACATATTTCAATACGTTCTTTTTCTTCTTTTTTGATATATTTACATTCGGGATAGTTAGAACAAGCGACAAACTCTCCATAACGACCACTACGTTTAACTAAAGGACTACCACACTCTGGACAGATTTCTCCAGTCTGTTCTGCTTCTTTCTTTTCCATATCACTAAAAGCTTTTTTAACTCGTGGTTCAAATAGGTCATAGAATTCTTTTAAGACCTCATTCCAGACAAGATTACCTTCTGCCACTTTATCTAATTCTTCTTCCATATTTTTAGTATATTCTACATTAATAATGTCACTAAAGAATTCTTGGAGTTTATCAGTTGTTTCAATACCCATTTCTGTAGGAACAAATTTTTTATCTTCCATCTTAACATAATTACGATCTTTAATAGTATCAATAGTTTTAGCATAAGTTGAAGGTCTACCAATACCTAGTTCTTCCATTTCTTTTATTAGTCTTGCTTCAGTATATCTTGCAGGTGGTTTAGTAAAGTGTTGCTCACTTATAATATCACTAGCTTTATAGTAATTACCTTCGACTAAGGCAGGAATAATTTTATCTTCATTCTTTTCATAATCACCATATACTTTTAAATAACCATCAAAAACTAAAACACTACCAGTAGCTTTGAAAAGATAATCATTGTTATTAAAGATTAAGGTTGTTTGATCCATAATAGCATCAGCCATAAGAGAAGCTAAAGCTCTTTTATAAATTAAACTGTATAGTTTAAATTCATCCCCAGTTAAATATTTTTTTATTTTTAGAGGCTCCCTTAGAATACTTGTTGGTCTAATTCCTTCATGTGCATCTTGCACATTTTCTTTCGTTTTTTGATGTTTAGTATAACCAATATACTTTTTCCCATAATTTTCTTCTATATAATGGAAAGTACTTCCAACAAACTCATCAGAAAGTCTTATTGAGTCTGTTCTCATATAGGTAATAAGTCCAACTGTTTCATTTTCAAGGTCTATTCCTTCATATAATTTCTGAGCAATAGACATAGTCTTTTTAGCAGAAAAACCTAATTTCGTAGATGCTTCTTGTTGAAGAGTTGAGGTAATAAAAGGAGCTCTACTTGCTTTTTTACGTTTTTTCTTTTCGATACTATTTAAGAGATATTTATCAGTTAATGCAGCTAAAACTTTATTGGCATCTTCTTCATTATGTAGTTTTATTTCTTCATCTTTATATTTAAAAAGGTTCGCTTCAACATCCTCAATAAGAGCAGTTATAGTAAAGTATTCTTCGGGTACAAATGATTCTATTTCTCTTTCTCTATCAACAATTAGTTTTAAAGCAACGCTTTGGACTCTTCCAGCACTTTTAGCTTTTATTTTCGCTTGTAGTAATTTTGATAATCTAAAACCAATAATTCGATCTAGTATTCTTCTTGTCTCTTGACTTTTAACTAAATTATCATCTATCTTTCCAGGATGTTTAATAGCTTCAAGAACTTTATCTTTGGTTATTTCGTGAAATAATACTCGATCATAATCTTTATCTTTTATCCCCAAAGCTTCTTTTAAATGCCAACTAATCGCTTCTCCTTCCCGATCAGG
The DNA here is from genome assembly GCA_944331915.1 of uncultured Bacilli bacterium. Taxonomy (GTDB): domain Bacteria; phylum Bacillota_I; class Bacilli_A; order RF39; family UBA660; genus Onthousia. The sequence goes on from CALVIR010000041.1 coordinate 6,505, forward strand.
GTCGGTTGCAAGAATAATATGTTCTGCTTCTTTAGCATCTTTTTTAAGACTCGTAATAATCTTTTTCTTACCCTTTAAAGGTACATAATTAGGTTTAAACCCATTTTCAATATCAACTCCAAGTCCTAAAGGTCCAGTAGTAGCAAGATCTCTAATATGACCTCCACTAGCGACAACTTTATAATCATTTCCTAAATATTTACCAATAGTTTTACTCTTACTAGGGCTTTCCACAATAACCAAATTTTTTGACATTATATCCCTTCTTTCATACAAACTTATACCTTACAATTTTCATCTTGTCAATTAATAATTATAAGTTTTTTTGTTTTAAAGTATCACTTTTACTATTTTCTAAATATTCTCTAACTGGTTCATAAGTCCTTCTATGTTCTGCAATAATACCATATTCTTTTATCGCTTCAAGGTGTTTTTTCGTCGGATAACCTTTATTGTTTTTAAAGTCATACATTGGATACTTTTTATCTAATTCATCTAACAATCTATCTCTTGTAACTTTAGCAATAACACTAGCTGCTGATATAGTAATAGACTTTATATCCCCTTTAATAATTGAGGTTGTAGGAACATTAAGGTCTAGTTTCATCGCATCAATTAGGACATGATCGATTTTACAGTGACAATTACGAAAAGCTGTCTTCATCGCTACTTTAGTCGCTTCATAGATATTAATTTCATCAATAACTTTTTCTGATACCACACCTATTCCTACTCCTAAAGCTTGTTCCATAATTAAATCATAAAACATTTCTCTTTTCTTTTCACTTAGTTTTTTAGAATCAGTCAAGCCGTCTAATGAGAAATCACTATCTAAAACTACACAAGCAGCGACAACAGGACCAACTAAAGGTCCACGTCCCACCTCATCAATACCAGCAATAAAGTTTATACCTTTTTCCCTTAGTTTTCTTTCAAAAAAGTAATTATCCTTCTCACAGATTGCTAGTTCTAATTTATTAAGAACTTTTTTATCTTTAGAAAATATCTTCATCATTTCATAACAAGCTTCCAAATCCATAAAGTTAAAAGCATTAATTATTACTTTCTTTTCAGGATTATATAAATCAGTTCTAATAGTAAATACATTATTATATTTTATTTCTACTCCCATTTCTAATTTTACTGACCAATTTAGATTATCATAAGTATCTTTTTGACAAGCTAAAGCAATTGTATTTGTCTTATCGATTACATTTTGACATACAAGACTAGCTTCATCTATAACTATATATTTATCTTTAGAAATTTTAAGTTTAGTTAATTCTTCAAATATTTCTTCTTTTGTCACCTTATCCTCCGTTAATATTTCTCATAATATTATAAAATATTTTTGCATGATTAGTTATATACTGATAATTTTCTTTATTAGTCATATTGTCTTCTAAAAACTCAAGAACAATTGTTATATCATCAGCATCTTCCATAATAATCATAACCTCTTTATTAAGACTTAACTGCTCTCTCATAATCCTTTCATTTAACATACTAGGAATAAAGATATAAAAATCAACATCTATATAGCTACCACTATTTTCATCTAGAATAACCCCTTTTTTATTATTTACAAAGATTTTCGTTATTTGATATAAAAGATTATAACTACTACTACAAATATAGATATTTAAATAAGGATATTTACTAACTACTTTTTTAACCTCTTCAGTATAGTTTAAATTATCAGCAACTACTTTTTGGTAGTCATCTATTAGTAAGGCCTCATTTAAAGGTATAAGATTAATAATAATTTTCCCTTTAAAGTCTTTTAACATAGATAAAGCCTCATCTAAACTTAAAATATCATAATATTGTAATTCACTTAAGTTATTGTTTTGAATTGTATTGATAGTAATTTTATTAGTCGTAACTCTTGAAAAGACTAAAACTTTTTTATCTTTCGTCATTACAATATCTAACATAACCCCAGTAAGCCCAGCTAAATTATTAACTGCTTCAATAAAATTTTTATTGTTATAAAGATTACTTTTATGAGCAATAATCATCATAATAAAAACCGTCCTTTCTTTTATAGAATATGTAGAAAGGACAGTTATCTTAACTTAATTTTGCTTTTATTTTATTAGATACCTCTTTCATATCACATCTACCTTTAACTAAGGGTGTTATTGTCTTCATAACTTTACCCATGTCTTTAATAGTTGTTGCATTTTCTGCTTTGATAGCTTCTTCAATTATTTTATCTATTTCTTCTTCACTTAATGGTTCAGGTAGATATTCTTTAATAATAGCAATTTCTTTATCTAAATTAGAAACTAAGTCTTCCCTATTCGCTTTTGCAAATTCTATTTTAGATTCTTCTCTTGTTTTTAATTCTTTCGCTAAAACATCAATAACGACCTCATCAGTAATCTCTATTTTCTTATCTATTCGTACTTTATCAATACTAGCTTTAAGCATTCTTATAACGGTAAGACGAAATTTATCTTGTTCTTTCATCGCTTTAATCATATCAGATTTTATTTGTTCAAACATATTATTCCTCCTAATTAGTAACTAGTTCTTTTCTTATTAAATAGTAATTATCACCATCTTGTTCAAAGGTATATTTATAGGTATCATTAACAGTTCCTAAAATACCATCTAAAACCTCAACTGTCAAGGTAATAGTATCTTTATCTTTTAAGGCTTCTTTTAAATTTAAGTTAATAGGATCGACACTTTCTTGCTCATCTTTAGTATAGACAACAAAGCCATCGTTAATTGTATCATAATAAGCATATTCATTAGGACTTAAAGGAAATGATATTTTAGTCATACTCGCAGTTGGTCCATATATTCCTTTAAGTACATCCTCTATACTTTCTGCACTAACAAAGGAAGCAGTACCATTGCAACTATAACCTGTAGTATCACTTTCAACACTTACACTCTCACAATTAATAGTATCTTTCATATCTACATTGTTATAAGCATAATAAAGCATAACTTTCGGATCCATAACATCTATACTATCAAGATCAAAGTAAGCAATTTCGTTATATAATTTGGTAACAATCTCATCATCAAGAGAAAGACTATTACTATTATCGCTATTATTTAATTTTTTATAAGCAAAGATAATACCACCAACAACTAATTCTAATATTATTATTGTAACTACAACTTTAATCCATCTATTATTTTGCATATAGCCTCCTATATTTTTTTCTTTTTAATAAAGAATTTTATTATATAACTTTCAAATATTATCATAATTACAATAAAGGCCCAAGCGAATATTGTATAAACAATCCCATCAGCATATTTATCAATAATAGCTAAAATACTTTCAGGAATATATTTATCAATTAAAGCCGCAACATCAGGTAAACCAATATTATTTTTGATAAAGGTTAAAAGTCGTAAAAAAATATCAACAATCGCTACAAAGTAAACAAAACTTGAAAATCTTTTAAAAAACATAACCACTACAACTAATAGAATAATTAAAACTACTAAATCAATATACATCTTTCCACCTCTTATTCTTTAAACTCTTTATTTACTAAGAAAATACAAGTTATATTCTTTTTCTCTTCCTAATGTTGTATCTTCACCATGACCTGTATAAACAGTAATATCATCAGCATATTTTTTTATTTTGGCAATTGATGAATCCATATCTTTACTACTACCAGTTGGTAAATCACATCTTCCTACTGTATCTTTAAAAATAAAGTCTCCTACAAACATAACTTTTTTTTCTTGAAAATAAAAAGTTACTGAATCGCTACTATGACCTGGAGTAAAAATAGGAATAAATTTGAAACTACCAATTTCTACCTCTTTTAAATCTGTTAAGTTACTCTTTTTAAAGATTTTCATACGTCTATTCATATTTAAAAAGTCTCTAAGAGCTCCAATATGATCAAAATGAGAGTGTGTTACTAAAACTCCTAGAATTTTGTCTTTTCCAACTAATTCTTTTATTTTTTTACTATCACTCCCAGGATCTATGATTAAACATGTCCCATCTTTACTTAAAACATAACAATTTTCTTCTAAAGCTCCAGTCACTATTTTTTTAATTTCCATAAACTTTATCTCCTATCTACAATATATAGAATAGTAAAATTTAAGAAAATCGTCAAGCGAAAGATGAGAAATAATTTTGTTTTTATCTATTATTCCAATAATTTATTAATTAAATTTTCTTAACATAATTTTCTAACTTGCTTTTCACTTAAACCTGTCGCTTTAACAACATCTTTTAAAGGTAATTTCATAGCAATCAGATTCTTAGCTGTCTCTAACTTTCCTTGTTCAAGGCCCATTTTTAGACCACGCTTTTCACCTTTTTTCAAAGCTAATTCCTCATGATATTTTATCTTCGCATTCTCGACCCATTTTCTTTCTTCATCCTCATAATACAAACCAACTGTATTAATATCATAAGTTATATCTTTTAAGTTTCTTGCAACCTCCATTAACTCTTCATCTCCTTCACTAAGTTTATTTATTTCTTCAACACTTTTTAATGTCAATATCAATAACTCTTTTTCTAACTTATTTAAAGTTAAACCAGATTCATATTTTCT
>CALVIR010000042.1 GCA_944331915.1 uncultured Bacilli bacterium
AAATCTATTAAAAGTGAAATTTCATGACTTAATTCCCGTCATTATTAAAACGGGAAATTCAAATTTTATTTAATGAATTTATGAAAAGTTATTGACTTTTACAATTTGTTTCTTTATAATTGTAGTTGTCTATGTTTGGTAGACATGCAATTACTTTTTGCGGATGTAGTTTAATGGTAGAACCCGAGCCTTCCAAGCTCGCTACGGGAGTTCGATTCTCCTCATCCGCTCCAATCGATAAGTAAAAGAGCTTAGCAGCAACTAAGTTCTTTTTTATTATCTCCCGTAGCGAGCTTGGAAGTATAGAGAAAACAGGAAAAAAAATTAAAATTCACTTAATAGTTTTACCCTTATTTATATTGTTATAATATCATTGCTTTTTCTAGAATTACTATAAGGCTTACGATGAAAAGCCATTATTTCAATAATATTATCAGCAAGATTATACCATTTCACTTGAACTTGATTTCTACACATTTCATACTTAGGATTATAATTAAGATTACGTGACATAGGTTGTAATGTTAACAAAGATATATGCAAAGACGAGATATTATCTTTTAGATGTTTTCTCATTATATAATATATTTCCTCTTTTGTTATCCAGATAAATTCTTCAACAACACCATATATAACAGCATCTACCTCATATTCTGATTTATTACCCTGTAAAACAAAACGGTTTACAAATGAATTTATATACTTTTCATTATTTAAAGCCTTATTAATTTCTTCAATTTCAGCTTGATGGGTTTCACGATAAAGAGAACTAGATATTCGTGTTTTACCAGTACCATTTATAGTACCATCTGCATACTGATAAGATAAAAACATTCTTATTATCTTCTCATCTATACCAAGGCTTCTAAAAAAATAAACTACGGATCCAACAGATTCACTATGAACAGAGTTCTTTATACCCTTTTTAATACTAATACCTCTAACATAGCCATTTATCTTAATATAAATATCTGCTTTTCTTTTTGACTTATTAACCCAGCACTCTATACAGTCATCATAATCAAGCCAGCCATATAACTTGTATAATAGTTCTAAGAAACTAGGATAAACTCTCCCTACTTTCTTTCCATTAAGATAAGAAGCAAATTCTTCTTCATTTTCATAACCAGTTATGTCTTTATTATAATTCATTATGACCTCCTTCTATAATATTATTAACTATAAAGTACTATTTTCTTGCATATTTTTTAAATTTTTGTTCATAAAAGGAAATTGATTTTTACAATAGCATATATTATACTTTAAGTAAGCATAAGATAAGATTGGGAGTGATAAAAAAGAGGAATTTATTAATTATATTTATTTAAAGAAAAGGAGTAAATTAATAATGAAAGAGAAAAAAAGTAAAAAGAAATTGATTATTATAGGTTTGATACTTATTATCATTATTGCAATAGTGGTAGCAGTGATATTTATAACAGGTAATAATAATGTTAAAGGAGATGACAGTAAAACTAATACGGTTACTCCAGAAATAAAAGATTCAGCTTATAGACTTTCGGGAAATTCCTTAGAGGACTTTGACTTACATTTCTTGCAACTTGAAAATGAGAAGGTAAATAAAATTTACAGTCCCCTTTCTATAAAATATGCTTTAGCAATGCTTAATGAAGGAGCTAGTGGAAATACAAAGGCACAAATCCAAAGTGTCATTGGTGATTATGAAGGTAAAAAATATACAAATAGTGAAAATATGTCTTTTGCTAATGCTATATTCGTCAGAAATTCTTTTAAAAATTCTATAAATGTCGATTATACTGATAGACTAGCAACTAAATATAATGCTGATGTAATCTTTGATTCCTTTGAAAATGCTGATAATCTTAATTCTTGGGTAAGTGATAAGACTTTTGGCTTAATTGATGATTTATTTGATGATGTATCAGGACTTGATTTTACCCTTGTAAACGCTTTAGCAATAGATATGGAATGGAATAAACTAATTCAAGCAACTGTTGATAATTATAAAGATAGGTATAGTGTAAGTTATGCTCATGAAAACTTTAGTGCTTATGTTCCCTTAATTGAAGCTGATGATTATAGCTCTGTTGATTTTGACAATAATACAATGAAAGCAAAAGCAGTAGAAATAGGAGCAGCAGTTAATAATTATGATATTATTAGTGAACTCGGAGAGGATAATATAAGAACAACGGTTAAAGCAGAATATGAAAAATGGTTAGCAGAAGGTGGATGTGGAGATGATCCTGATCCTGATACATATATAGATACTTATATTGAAGAGTTGGACTCTAATTATAAAAAAGTTGATACATCTACTGATTTCTTATTCTATGATGATGAAAATGTAAAAGCCTTCGCTAAAGATTTAAAGGAATATGATGGAACTACTCTACAATATATTGGTATAATGCCTAAAAATGTAAGTTTAGATAGTTATATAGATGATATTAATGCTTTAAAAGTTAATACTATTATTAATAGCTTAAAGGATATAAAAGCAGAAAACTTTAAAGAAGGTGTTATCACTAAAATAACTGGTTATATTCCATTGTTTAAATTTGATTATGAATTAAATTTAATGAATGATCTTAAAGAATTAGGTATAACTGATGTATTTGATGCTAGTAAAGCGGAATTACAAGATATAGCAGAGGGAGCGGTTATTAATAAGGCTTCTCATAAAGCTAATATTGAATTTTCTAATGAAGGTATAAAAGCAGCAGCAGCAACACAAATGGGTGGATTTGGTAGTGCTAGTTGTGAGTTTGTTTATAACTATGATGTTCCAGTTGAAACAATTGATTTAACTTTTGATAGTCCTTACCTATTTATAATTAGAGATAAAGATTCTGGTGAGGTTTGGTTTACTGGTACGGTTTATGAACCACTTTCTGAATAAGAAAAAATTATTAAGTAAAAGCTCGTTAACTCAATAAGTGAGTAACGAGTTTTTGTATTAAATTAAGTCATCATATAATTTTTGTGTTATAATTTAAATTGATGATGTATCAAAGAAAAGCTAAGAAAAACTAATAAACTTAGTATTATAAAAAATAGACTTGCATAAAAAATGCTTAAAAATATTTTTAAAGGCAGATGATAAATAATGAATATAACCAAAAATAAAATTGATACTCTTGCCTCTTTAGGTTTAGCAAGTAATACTAATCATCATAATAACGGTGGTAATATATATAAAGCTAATGAAGAAATTCTTTACAAAGTCTTTAAAGACTTTTATGCTTTTCAAGATGAGGTTGAACGAAATATAGATTTTCAAATAAGTAATCCTATTCCTAATACTCCTAGAATATATGATAAACTTTTTATAGATGGTAAATTTTCTGGTTACAGCATGGAATATATACATAATTCTATTACTTTTAGAGAAGCTATTGATAAAGGTATAGATCAGCAAACGAAATTACAAGCAATTAAAGATATTTATGTAGCTTTGAAATTTCTTCATCAAAATAATATTTTTTTAGGAGACATTCATTCAGATAATTTTTTAATCAATGCTGATGGTCATGGCTATATAATAGACTTAGATTATATGAGATTTCCTTTAGATGAATATAAATTTCAACAATGTTATGTGATTAAACCTAACGATAATGCCTATAAAGAAAACATAGCTTCAAAGTATACAGATAATGCTAAACTAATGATTTCAAGCCTATCACTTCTTTTAGATAAAGATTTAGAAAATTTCATATCCCAAAATGATCATACTATTAATCTTGAGAAAATAAATAATAAAGTAATTCTACCTTTAAATGATTCAAGATTAGATGATTATTTTATGAGATTACAAAATCATGAAGATGTAGAATACTTTTCTGATTTTCTTAGCTATCAAAATTCTTTTAAATCAGGGAAGAAAAGATGATACTTAATTATTTGTTTTATAAATATAGAAATTTACTTTTAATACGACATAGCTGTGTAATAATCACAAAATAAGATAATTTAAGAAGCAATTAATGGAATTGGTTCTTTTTTTATATTGTTTTTTTGAGTGAAAATTCATATAATATATAACATTGGAGTTGATAAATATATGAAAAAATATGAGACACTTATTTTCGATTTAGATGATACGTTAATAGATAACAATCAATCAATTAAATATGCGTTTTCAATAATGATAAAGGAACTAGGAATAGAATATGATGAGAAGATATTTGAAGCTTGGAAAAAGTTTGATAATTTATATTGGCATACATGGGAAAGTGGAAAAATGGTAATTCCTGATTATGTAAAAACAGTAGAAGATAGGATAACTTATTTAAGAGCTAATAGATTTATGATGTTTTTTGAGTCTTTGAATTTAAATTTTAAAAAGGCTATTGAGTTAAATGATTTATATTGTAGTTTGTTAGGAGTTAATATTGTAGAAATTACGGATGCTAGTAAACTACTACACGAATTAAAGGAAAACTATGAGCTTCTTATAGCAACAAATGGACCAATGGAAGCTGCACATAATAAATTAGAGAAAGCAAATTTAAAGTCATGTATTTCTTCAGTTGTTTCTTCAGAAGAGGTTGGATATTCAAAACCAATGCCAGAGTTTTTTAATTTTCTATGTGATAAAACACAGAATAAAGATAGAGCTAAAATGTTATTAATTGGTGATTCATTAACAACTGATATATTAGGTGGAATGAATAATGGAATAGATACTTGCTGGTTTAATCCTAACAATACACCTTTACCTAGTGATTATGCTCCAACTATGACTGTTAATAAATTATTACAATTAAAAAAGAAAATATAAAAATAGCTAGAAATTAATCTAGCTATATCTAAGGGCTTTTAAGAGCTTTTTTTTATAACAAAGAGCTACTTTATTTTAGCTTGATAAACATCTGTACCCTTAATGGCAAAGCAGGAAACCTTCATGAGTTATAAAAGGTCTAATTATTTTTCCTTTGTAGTCTTTATCTTTTAAAACTGTAACCATTTCTTCTGACATAACACCATAATAAAAAGGTGAACCTATATAGGTTACATCATATGAAATAAGATTTGGTAAAGAATTAATAATAGGAACATCATGATTTTTTGGCTTTTTTCGGCTTCAATGATACACATATTACAATCTTTAGCATAAGCATTTTTTAGTTCAACTTTAAAAGTTGCCTATAAGCTTTTTCTTCATTATCAACGCCATTTAATTCTTTAATATATTCAGCAATAACCTCAGTATTATCTTTGGTGATATCCCCTTTTGTAAGCTTTACAGCTCTACTAAAGTAAATAATAATATCTTTATTCTTTCTAATTTTATATTAATTATAATTAATTTATCTTTTTTGGAGCTATTTAAAATATTTAACTAAGAAATATTTATTTAATTTTGGATTTTCTTTATTTTCTCTAATAAATTCAATTTCAAAACCACATTTTTCGTAAAAAACTGGAGCTTGAAACTGATAAGTTGTTACATTTATATTTTCAAAGTCTTTATTTTTATAATAAGTTTCAACAGCATTTATTAATTTAGTACCTAAATGTTTATGACGATAATTTTTTATGATAATAAGATCACTTATATGAATTTCCTTATAGCAAGAATGACCAGTTATTATGCCTACAATCTTATCATCTTCTTTAGCTATAAAATTAAATGATTTATAATTACTCTCAAGACTATTGTCTAGTGCATATTTAGAAAACTCTTGATTTATTTTTTCTTTTAGCTCTTTAGATAAATTATCTTTATATTCAATACTTAACATTTTTTTATCACTCCTAATAATAATTATAGCATTTTTTTATATTTTAAAGTTAAAAACTCATGTTCTTGTAAATATTTATTATTAACTTTGACTAAATGACGATAATCTCGTTTAAAATCTTCTACCTTAGTAACAATAGTACTCTTTTTAAAATTATATTTATGAAGATAACGTTCTAAGATAAAGCGTTCAAAGTAATATTTAGCATTCTTATATTCTTTACATAATTTAATAATTAAAAGAATTATGATTAATAAAAGATTTAAGGTAGGATTTAAATAAAAGGCAATTAGAAATAGAATGATAAAAATTATAGAAATTAGATAGATAAATTTAAAGCTCGCATTGTAAGAGATAAAATAGCAACTTAGACATTGGAAAATTCTCCCACCATCTAGAGGATAAATTGGTAATAAATTAAAAAGTAAAATACTATAATGAATGGACTTTAAGATATCTAAGTAAGAAGAAATACAGTTTAAGGTGGTTAAAAAAAGGTAAAATAAAGTTTGAAAGATTGGACCCATAAGAAGAACGAGCAATTCATGTTTTATAGGACAATTAAGATCATGAAAGAACTTAGAAACGCCTCCAAAAGGATAAAAGGTTATACTGATTGTTTCGAATCCTAAGATATGTGCGGTAATAAAGTGACCTAGTTCATGGATGAATAATAAGGAAATAATTAATATTACAATTAAAAAGTTAGCGGAAAAAGCACTTAAAAGGAGAAGAAAATAACAGCTGGGATGAAAATGGATTTTAGTTAAGATACTCTTTATAGTCGACACTCTTACCTTCTTTTTGGAAGACTAAATACAATTTATCATCAATACTTTCTCCTATTAAAGAGCCTTTTTCAACATAGTCATAAATATTAACATTACTACTTATATTACCATAAAAAACATCTATACCATTCATCTGTTGAACAATTACAGTTTTACCATAATCATCTTTTTCACCGATAAAAACGACAATACCACTTTCTAAGGCAGGAACTAAATAATTGTCACTAACAGTAAGTTCAACGCCATCTTTATAAAGACTAGCATTACTATAACTTAGTTTTTCTGTAAATACATCAATACTATTATTTTCTTTATTACTTGTTTTTGTACCTTTAAAAAAGTCATCGTATAAATCTTTAAAATCTGTAAACGGTAAACTTGTATTATAAACATATTTATTAAAAGAGGCTTTAAAGTCTCCACTCATTTTAAATATTATTAAGAGAATAAGAGTTATAATAATGGTAATTAAACATTTAGTAATAAAAGTTCTAATTTTATTTTTAAGAATATTGCTAGGAACAGAACTAGTATTTTTTTTCTTATTATAAAACTTTGATTCAATCATATCTTTCACCTATTTAAGTATATGATTTAAAAGAAAAAAGAAGACTTAGTTAAGGTGTCTTCTTTTCGGTAAATATTTACAAAGTAAAAATAATATTTCACCATAAATAAGATTTAATATTAAACTATGGCTTATTAAATAGATAATATTAGTAATATTTATGGGCACAACGTTAAAAATAAATAAAGCTAGGGCAAAGATTAAATGATATATCATGAGCATTAATGCTAAAAGGAGCAAATTGGTAAATAGATTAAGTTCAATTTTTCGTTCAATAATACTTACAAAATAACTAATTAGAAAGAAAAAAATAGCATTAGTTAAGAAAAGATTGGTATAAAAAAGATCATATAAAAAACCTAAAATAGCAGCAAGAATATAGTATTTGTTATTCTCTTTTATGAAAAATGGATGAATAACAATTAAACTAATAAGTGTAAAATAAGGAGTAAATAGGCTTAAATCATTTAACATGTAACAAAGAAAATTACTTAAAATACCATCTAAAAAGAAGGAGATGACAATAATAATTATTGGCGTAATCAATTTTTTTCCTCCTTTAAAACGGTTACATAATGGATATTGTTAAAATTTTGATTGGTAGAAACACCTAAGGTTTTACTTAGACCATACTTATCATTTGTTATAGTCTTAACCTCACCTATATATATGCCTCTTGGAAACATTCCTCCTAATCCGCTGGTGGTAACTATATCCCCTTCTTGAATATCAACAAGACTATCAACACCACTTATTAGAACTAAATTGTTCTCTTTATCATAGCCACTTAATAAGGCTGTCGTTTCACCTGTTGTGGTAGCGATAGAAACAGAAACTTTGTTATTAACATCATTAGCAGTAATTAGTTTAACCTCACTAGAATAAGTGGTTACTTTTTGAAGTTTACCAATTAAACCATTTTTTGTAATAACGACCATATTTTCTTTAAGGCCATCTTTACTACCTTTATCTATAGTAAGTGTCTGATACCAATAAGCTTTATTTCTAGTAATTACTGTAGCATTAACAATATCATAACCAGTCAATGTTTGATTTAAAGAAAGAGTCTCTCTTAATTGTTCAATTTCTTCTTCTAGATGAACATTAAGATTTTTTTGAATAAGATAACTTTCTGTTTGATCAACATCTTTATCAGCATTTAATGAGGTGAATGGTAACATAACACCTTTTAATATTAACATGGCTCCATCTTTTAAAGTGCTTTCAATAATTGTTAATTTGCGATTAGAAGAAAGTGAGTAAAAGAGAATAAAGAAAGATAAAAAGATGGCTATTAGGATAATAATTATTTTTTTCTTTTTTCTATGCTTTCTATACATAATGCTATTTCCTTTCTTTTATTAGTATAACGAAAACTTAATTTCATTTCAATTATCTAATAAATTATTTTTAAGAAAACTAAAGTAACCATTATCACTAACAATTAAATGGTCATATATTAAGACTCCATGAATGATTCCTAATCTCACAAGGTAATTAGTAAATTCAATATCTTTGTTACTTGGCTTTAGCTCTCCTGAAGGATGATTATGAAGACAGACAATAAAGCTAGCATTAACTTTATAAGCTTCTTTAAATATTTCTCGTGGATGAACGCTGCTTTTGGTCATAGTACCTTTAAAAAGCAGTTTATATGACAATAAATTTTTCTTGCTATCTAAAAAAAGACAGTAAAAACACTCTTGTTTTAAGTAATAAAAGAAATATCTACTGTATTCATATATTTCTAAGGGTGTCTGCAATTTTATTTTAGCTTTTTCTTCACCTAGAAATATTCTTCTACCTAATTCAATGCTGGCCAAAATCTTGCTAGCTTTAACAGAACCAATACCTTTTATCTTGGTTAATTCTAAGAAGGAAACATCTAAAAAGTTTTTTATAGATCCAACCTCTTTTAGTAATTGAAAGGCAAGTTCATTGGCATTAACATTTTTTACTCCTCCTTGTAAAATAATTGCTAAAAGTTCACTTGTAGAAAGACTTTCAACACCTTTTTTTATCAATTTCTCCCGTGGTCGTTCGTTCTCTGGTATTTCTTTTATTTTCATTTTTTCTCCCCCCTAATAATATATTAACCTAAAAAGATAAATTTAATTCAAAACAAATTCTTCATAATTAGCTAAAACAACCTCATTAACAGCCATTATTTCTTCAGTAGTTTCAGTTTTCTTGATTAGAAGATCCATTTGTTCTAACGTGGCTAAAAATTCTTTATTATCGATACTCATTTTTTTGGTAGTAGTTTCAAGGCCTTTTTCTTTAAATAGTTCTTCTAGTCTTTTTAAGTTGTCTTCATCTTCGGTAATAGCAAGATAAACAACATAATTAGCATCTTCTTTGACAATTAATTTGACATCAATATCTTTAGTAGCTGTTGCTGCTTGTTCTTTGCTACTATAGGTCCCCTCAGTTATAAAATAAAGGCTATTAACCTCTTTTAAAACAACTTGATCTTCTAATTTATATTTTGCAAAAAGAAAGTTACCTAAAATGGCTCCTAGAAATACGGCCACTAACATTGTTATAAAAAAGTTCTTTGTCATATTATCACCAAAATTATCTTAGCAAATTAAATATCCCTATTTTGTCGAAAGATGTAGCATAATTATGAAAATAATGATAAATTATTATTAGGAGGAAAATTATGAAAAAGAAAATGAAATATTTGGCAGTTTTTGTAGTTTCTGTTATCTTTTTAACAGGATGTGGTAATAATGATGTCCAAACTATGACTTGTACAAGAACAATGAATCAAAACGGAATTAAAACTGGATTGAAATATACAGTTCTTTATCAAGGGGACTATGTAACACGTATTAAAAGTGTGGAAACTATTGAAACAGATAGCAGTGATGTTCTAGATGCTTATCAAGAGCAAATAGAAAGTATTTATAGTCCATACAAAGGAATTGATTACTATGAGTATGATGTTAGTATTGATGGAAATAAATTAACCTCAACTGTTGACATTAACTATGAAAAAATTGATACTGATAAGTTACTAGAAATCGATTCTGCCAATGGACAGCTAATTAAAGACGGAAAAATTAAATTATCTGATATTAAATCTGTTTATGAAGCAGTCGGCGCTGTTTGTGAATAAGAAAAACGCTATTAAACAATAATAAGTTTAATAGCGTTTTAAATTATAATAAGATATAATTAGTACCTAAAATTAAATAAGAAAACCCTCATAAAATAAGGGTTAAAGTCTAACTGGTGGCTCCAGCGGGAATCGAACCAGCGACACAAGGATTTTCAGTCCTTTGCTCTACCGACTGAGCTATGAAGCCAAAAAAAATGGCGGTTCCGACGGGGCTCGAACCCGCGATCTTCTGCGTGA
>CALVIR010000043.1 GCA_944331915.1 uncultured Bacilli bacterium
TTTGGTACATTATTGTGTTTGAATATAAAATTTATAAATTTTTGATGCTTTTTTTGTAAAAAACCTAAACTCAAAATACTATAATATTGTCGAAGATTTTGATATTAAAAATGGAGAAGGATTAGATATTAAGAATACTCTTTATAGTGATTCTAATGTTGAACAAAGGGAAGGGGATAAGTGTATTTTATTTTATCAACCTAATTCATCTAATAGATACGTTTTATCTTGTATTTTATCAAATACTACAATAAATTTTGGATATAATTCTAGTAATAGTAATTTCCTTTATATTTTTTCTTCTTCTGGTTTTAATATATATTATTTTGACGAAAATTATAATTTCGTAAAATCTAATGCTGATTTTATTTATCGTACCTCTAAAAATTCTTTTGAAAACTTTGTTTTATATTCTGATATTCCAATTAAATTCACTGCTAATGGTGTTGATACTTTTTATTTTTATGACATAAATAATTCATCTAATATTTATGGTCAATTTAATACTACTGATACTTATTCCTATACTGATTTATATTTAACTGAGTTTGATAAAGATATTATTATATTTGATGATAATGATTTTCATACTATTTCTAAATTAGTTTTAGGTGATAATATTCCAGAAGAATTTTCTTTTGTTTATACTATATCAGATTATTTACTGTGTATATTATTAGTTATTGTTATTTCTAGTCCTATAGCTATTATTATTAAAGTTTTGAGGTGGTAATATTGTTAGATGTTATTAAGTTTTATTTTGATTTAATTGGAGAATTAATTTCTCAACTTTGGGGTAATTTTCAATTAACGGAAAACGTTAATTTTTTACAATTTTTTGTTGCAATTATTATCATTTTAACTTTTATATCTGTTCTTCGTTTTGGTTTTGGTAGTAATGGTATTAGTGAGTTTAAACAATTTTCTAGGAATAAAGAAAAAGAACGAAATGGAAGGAGTTAGTATATGTATTTATTTTTTACAATTGAACAGATAGCTGAGATGTCTATCTTTCAACAATTTAATGTTTTGCAAATGGGTTCTTTTCAACAAATGGCTTTATTAGTTATTGTTAATGGATTCTATATTGCTTTCTTATCATTTGTTATTACTATTTTTTATAAGTCTTTTTTATGGATTAAAAATTTGTTATTTTAATAATTTGGAGGTGTTAATTATGTTAGAATTTTTATCTTTTTTAAATTTTTGTTTATTAATTGTTTTTCAGTTTCGTTTGTGTTACAAATTTTATCAATGGTATGATAAGGAATTATTTTATATTTCTTTATTTTGTACTTTACTTAATTTAAGTTTAGGAGTGTTATTATGGGTGTTATAAAAAATAAGAAAGATGAAAATCAAAAAATGTTAATTATTAAGAGTTCATTGAAAAAGTATTTATGGGATTTACCTTATGATGTTAGAGTAGAGGCTGGTAATCTTATCGCTTTAATTGATCAAACTGTTATAGCTAATAGAAATTTTATTTCTTCTTATCTTGAAAAAGAAAAACGTAAACAATTAACTATTTACGATTTTAACGATTAGAGGTTTTATGTCAGTTATTTCTATTAACGGTTTACCTGGAAAAGGTAAAACTTTATTAAGTACTCATTTAGCTATTAAGCATTTTAATGATCAAAATAAGTTTTTAAGACGATTGATAAGAAAATTACGTCGTCAGCCTTCTATTTATAATTCTGTTTATTCTAATTTTCCTATTTGTTTAGATAAACGTAGAAAGATTTATTCTAATAGGGTTAGTGTATATGATTTAATGAATAAAAATTCTTTTTTAGAAAATTCTTTGATAATTATTGATGAGATTCAATTATTTTATGATTCTGATGAATATAAGACTTTTCCTAAAATAATTGCTAATTTTAATCAAGCACATCGTCATTTTGGTATAAAAGATATTATTTATATTTCTCAACATCCTAGTAGAGTTGTTAAAAAATTAAGAAATGTTGTTAGTGAATATTATCGTATTAAGACTATGTTTCGTATACCTATTTTAAATATTGGTTTTATTTCTGCTAGAGTAACTTATGAATTTGAAGATTATGAAATGTCTTTTAGTAAAGATAGTGAATTAAGAAAAATGAAAGACATCAAATCTAAAATATTTTTTGTTAACTTTAGAAAAGCTTTTAAGTCTTATGACACTTGCTATTTGCGTCCTTTGAATTCTGATAAGCCACTTTTGGATCATGGCAATTATAGTTCTATTGATTTAGAATCTAATGATTTAGATTTATTAAGTGAGAAGCTTTTCTAAGCCCCGCGAAGCGGGCTAGAAAAGATTACCCCTCTATAACATAGGGTAATCTTCCCAATATTTGGGATTTTTAAGAAAGGAGGTAATAATATGAATCGAGAAAAATTTGGTTTTAGAAAAGATTATGATTCTAGGAATATATTTCATTTAACTACAAAAATTAAGTCATATATTATATCTACAGTAGATTTAGGATTCAATTTACAACTTAACTCTAATTTTTCTCCACTATATTATGAAACAATGATATTTAATTGTGAGAATAATACTGATGAATCTTTTATATTTTTTCAAGAAAGATATACAACACTTAAAGACGCAATTGAGGGACATAAAAAAACAATAGACTATGTTCTGAATTATTTAGGAAATAATTTATGAAAATGAAAAGATTAGTTTAAATGATGAATGGAGGTTTTATGGAAAATAATGTTGATAAGTTTTGTGATTTTAGTATAGATAAGTTAACTGTTTTAGGTACTTTAAAATATAAAGATTATTATTTTAATATAATAGAACTTGCTTATACTTATCCTATACCTTTTTTTGAAAAGATTATAGATACTCAATTTTTTACTAAAAGTTGGAATATAACTGATTTTGGATTCTTGCAAATTGATATTACTACTTTAAAATTTAGATTAGAATTTAATCCCAATAAGATTAATAAAAATTCTCAAAAGAAACTATTAAACTTACTTTTGTCTTATATTAAAGATGTTCATTTCAGTAGAATAGATTTAGCTATAGATTTATACAATTACAATTTGTATGAATATAATATAGTTGATCTTAATTCTAGGAAGAAAGCTTATTATTATGATAGGGTAGGCAAATTGGAAACATGTTATTTTGGATCTATGAGTTCTAATAAATTTATTAGGATATATAATAAAGCTGTTGAGCAGAAAGTTAAAGACAAAGATGTTGACTGGTGGAGAATCGAGCTGCAACTCAGAGACACTTATATTGATACTTATTTAACTGGTTTTAAAGATTTTCTTGAGGGTGTTTTGATTTTTAGATATTATTCAGTTGATGATTTATCTTTTACTGATAAAGCATGTTTGGATTATATATTGAAAGATATATCACGGTTAGGATTACTTTCTAAGAATACTCGAAAGAAATATAAGGATATTATTAAGGAACTAAAGTTAGAGTCTCTTACCTTTGTAAATGATTTAATGCAACATTCTTATGTTTATACTATTTCTTATTTGAAGACACTAGCCCCAAGTATATATTAATTTGCGTGTCAAGGGTGCTTTAGCACTTGCGAAGCCCTTGATTAAGCAAATTAATATATTATAATGGTTTTTAGAAAAAAGACAAGTTTATACTTGTTCTTTTTTGTTATCAATAATAAAATTTAGAAGCATTTTCTAAGTGTAAACTGTATGTAAAGTTAATTTTAGAGAGTAGGGTAGTAAGTGTTATTTATTTTATTATTTGTTATACTTTAATCAGAGGTGTTTTATATGTCTAATTATGATTTTATAGTTTTAAGTTTATTTGGTTGCTTTTTGATGTTTGGTGTTCCTTTTCTTATAGCTTTGTTTTTGATTAACATCATTCGTAAACGTGATATTAAAAAACAAGCTTTATTTGAATTGGAGGTTGAAAAAGAAAAACAGCATTTATTAAATAAAAGTTTTGATAATTTTGAAAAAGAATCTACTTTTAATTCATTTTTTTATTTAGTTCTTCTTCCTATTTTTATTATATTAATTCTTTTATTATTTTTCTTTTTGGTTGTATTATTTGATGTTTTGTGATATTGTATATGTGAAGAGAAAAAAGCTTCACTTAGGTTTTATTCATATTAGTTAACATAACATATATTATGGGAAGCAATATAAATAAGTTAAATAGACTAATAATTTTATCCATCTTACCAATAAAAAAACATATTCATTATTTATCATATCTTATATTATAATAATATCTTTAACGTTATTACACCAAAATTAAATTAAAGTTTATTATTTATTATCTATTATAGATTCATTCTTTATTATATATAATTAAA
The DNA here is from genome assembly GCA_944331915.1 of uncultured Bacilli bacterium. GTDB lineage: Bacteria > Bacillota_I > Bacilli_A > RF39 > UBA660 > Onthousia. The sequence goes on from CALVIR010000043.1 coordinate 4,314, forward strand.
CAACATCATTATATTTCATTTTGTAATCTTTTTACATATAAATATCTTCTTAATTTAATTCACTACATATCAAATGTTTGTTTTATTAATTCTTATATCATTAATTATACAGATATATGCCCTATTTTATTTAATAAAATCAAAGTAGGGGACTTGAATAAGAAAATAGGGTATAATAGTTACAATTTAAGGTAATAATATAGGTGAAGGAGAAATGATATGAAAAAGAAACAAAATATTAAATGTGAGGTTAAAAGTTGCAAATATAATGTTAATAATAAAGATTGCAACTTAGACGAAATTAAAGTTAGTAGTAATTGTGATTGTCCTAATAACAAGGTAAAACATCAAGATGAAACAATTTGTGCTAGCTTTGAAAAAGAAGAAGACTAATAGGTTATTACATTCTATTAGTCTTTTTTCTTACTCTTCCCTACTCTTTTACTCTAATTCTTCAAGAATACTAGTACCAATTTCAGGCATTTCAATATCAAAATTATCAGCGATAGTAGCACCAATTACTGCCATTGTATCTTGTACCTCTAATCTATGAGGATTTTTAAAGCTACGACTATATAATATTAAAGGAACATTTTCTCTGGTATGATCATTACCTCTAAAAGTTGGATCATTACCATGATCTGCTGTTATAATTAATAAATCATCAACATTAAGTTTATTCAAAATAAGAGGTATTTCAACATCTAATTCTTCAATTGCTTTAGCATATCCTACAGCATCTCTTGTATGACCATATAAACTATCAAAATCACATAAATTAACCATACATAATCCAGTAAAGTTTTTATCCATAATATTAGTTAATTTATTAATTGCATCTAAATTATTACTGGCTTTTAAGCTCTTATTAATTCCTTCTTTACTAAAGATATCATTCATCTTTCCAATTGCAATAACATTATAATTTTCCTCATTTAATTCATCTAAAATCGTTTTTTTAGGTGGATCAATAGGAAAATCTTTTCTACCAGCATTATCTAAGCGAAAGTGATTTTTAGTACCTACAAATGGTCTTGCTATAACTCTACCTACTAAAAACTCATCACGTTTTGTTAATTCTCTAACTTTCTCACAATAACTATATAATTGTTCAGGACTAACAACATCTTCATGACTAGCAATTTGTAAGTCAGAATCTGCTGAGGTGTAAACTATTAAAGATCCATAATCAAGTTGTCGTTCTCCTAATTCATTAATAATACTATTATCATTACTACATTTATTACCAATAACTCGTCTTTCAGTAACTTTTTCTATTTCATCGATTAATTCGATTGGAAAACCATTTTCATTAAAAGTTTTAAAAGGAATATTAGATATAATCCCCATCATTTCATAGTGTCCTGCTAAAGTATCTTTTCCAGCATTATTTGGTCTAGCAATAGTATAATAAGCATCTACATTAGGATTTTCATCCATATTTAACGTATTTAAAAAACCAAATTTAGCTAAATTAGGGACAAATAAATCACATTTTTCTTTAACATGACCTAGGGTATTTGCACCACTATCACCATATGTTGCAGCATCACTTGCCTCCCCTACTCCTAAAGAGTCTAAAACCATTAAGAATATTCGCTTAAATTTCATCTTTATCTATCTCCTTTTTTGCTCTTGGATGATTATTTAAATAATCTTGTTTAATCTTATCATTAGTTATATGAGTATAAATTCTTGTTGTCGAAATATCAGAATGCCCTAAAAGTAATTGAATACTTCTAAGATCAGCACCACCATTTAAAAGATGGGTAGCAAAAGAATGTCTTAAACTATGAGGAGAAATATCAGGATCAAGCCCTTTTTCTTTTAAAATCTCTTTTAAATTCTTAAAAAAGCCTTGTCTTGAGATAGCTGTTCCTCTTGAGTTTAAGAAAAGATAATCATTTTGTTTTTTCTTAAGTAATTTATTTCTTTCTTCTAAGTACATCTTTAAATATTTAATTGCTGTGTCATTTAAAGGTACTATTCTTTCTTTACTGCCCTTACCTTTTATTCTTACAATTGCATTGTTAAAATCTAAATCATATACTGTTAAACTAACGAGTTCTGATACTCTTAAACCAGAACCATACATCAATTCTAACATAGCTTTATTACGATAGTCAAATGGGGTCTTTAATTCAATATCTAAGAGTCTATCTACATCTTCAATTGTTAAACTATGAGGTAATGTTTTCGTTGTTTTAGGGCGATCAATAAAATTAGCAGGATTATTAGGTTCATGTTCCATTTTTTCTAAATATTGATGAAAATTATTAATGGTTGTTAGTTTATGTGCTACGGTCTTACTGTTTTCTTTCCGGTCATAACAATATTTTAAATATTTTTCAATATCTTCTTTAGTTATATTTTCAACTGTAGTTTTATGTTTATCATTAAGAAATAGAAAATAATCTTTTAATTCATAGCTATAAGACTTTAATGTATTATTAGAAAGTCCTTTTTCAAATTCGCAATAATTAAGAAAATTATCTTTCGCAACTGATAAGTTCATAGACATCATCCTCATCTATATTATATACCTAAAGCTTTATTTTGTAAAAATACTATGTTATAATAGCAATACATTTAAGGAGGGATAAAATGTCTTCTAAAGTAATTGGTATTATCGCTGAATATAATCCTTTTCATAATGGCCATTTATATCATTTAGAGAAGGTTAAAGCAATGTTTCCTAACAGTCCTATTATTTTAGTGTTGGGTGGTAATTTTACTCAAAGAGGTGATGTTTCGATATTAGATAAATGGACTAAAGCGGAACTTGCTTTAAAAGCTGGAATTGATTTAATAGTTGAATTACCTTTTCCATTTTCTTGTGCTTCTGCTGATATATTTGCAAGTGGTGCTGTTAGTATTTTAAATTATCTTGGCGTAACAGACTTAGTATTTGGTAGTGAATCAAATGATATTGAAGGAATTAAGAAATTAGTTGAAACAGAGCTATACAATCCTGACTTTAATAGTTTAGTAAAAGTATATCTAAGAATGGGTTATAACTACCCTACCGCTCTTTCTAAAGCTTTAGAAGATATAACAGGTACAAGTTTTACTCTTCCTAATGATATTTTAGGAATAAGCTATGTAAAAACAATTTATTCTCATAATTATAAAATAGTGCCTCATACTATAAAAAGAACAAATGATTATCATAGTAAGGACATAAATGCTGTTAGTAGTATTAGCAGCGCTACTAGTATTAGAGAAGCACTCATAAATAAGAATTTAGATACTATAAAGAATAGTGTTCCTTTATTTACTTATGAAAAACTAACTAGCTCTTTTTTACCTAAACTTGATGATTATTTTCTTTTACTTAAATATAAAATTATTAGTTGTAATGATTTAACTAAATATAACCTAGTTGATAGTGGTTTAGCAACAAAATTAAAAAAAGAGATTATAACTAGTTATAGTTTTGACGAATTAATAAACAGAATTAAGAGTAAAAACTTAACTTATTCTAGACTTTCTAGAACTTTAATTTATATATTATGTGATTATACAAAAGAACTTGCTATTGATTTTAAAAAGGTTAAATATATACGTTTATTAGGGTTTAATGATAGAGGTAAAAGTTATCTAAATAAGATTAAAAAAGATTTAGAGATACCAATTATTAGTAAGTTTACAAGAGAAAAAGATAAAATGTTAGAGTATGAATATCAAATTATAAAGATTTATTCTTTAGTTTTTAGGAAAGACAAAAGTAAAGAACTAATAGAAAATGAATTTAAAATGAAGCCAATAAGGGAGGAAGATTATGAATAATATGGTTAAAACAAAGAAGCAAGGACTTTTAATAGTGATTTCTGGTCCATCAGGTTGTGGTAAGAATAGTATAATTAATGAGCTTTTAAAGACAAGAAAAAATACTTGGGTTTCTATTTCTTGTACTAGTAGAGAACCAAGAGGAGAAGAAAAAGATGGAGCTAATTATTATTTCTTATCCAAAGAAGAGTTTGAAAAAGAGATAAATAATGATGCCTTTTTAGAATATGCAGAATATTCTGGTAATTATTATGGTACTCCTAAAAAGTATATAAAAGAACACTTAGATAAAGGTGAAGATGTAATACTAGAAATTGAAATTCAAGGAGCTTTAAAAATTAAAGAAAAACTAGATGAAACTGTCTTTATCTTTATAATGCCACCTAGTATGAAAGAGTTAAAGAAACGCCTTATTAATAGAAACACAGATAGTTTAGAGAAAATTGAAAAAAGATTTAAACGTGCTTATGAAGAAATAAATGAAATACCTAAATATAATTATGTAGTTGTAAATGATGATTTATCTTTAGCTGTAAAAAAAGTTGATGCAATCTTAGAAGCTGAAAAATGTCGAGTTGACCGCATTGAAGAGGTTTATCTTGATAGTAAAGAAGAACAAATCCATGAGGCATTGCTAGAAAATGTTAAAGAGTTTGACAATTCTAAAATTGAACTAAATTAAAAGCAAGGTTATATATCTGTAACCCTGCTTATTTTTATATTTCTTCAATTTTCATTAAATTAGTAATTCTCTTAGTATCTGTATTAGGAAATCCTCCTGTGATAACAATTAAGTCACCTTTATTTAAATCCATAAATTCTTTAGCTTTATCAACACTTTGTAATAAAACATCATCTGTAGAAGGTAAGAATGGTAATTCCATATCATAAACTCCCCAGTTTAAAGCAAGACGACGACCTGTTTTTTGATCAGGACAAAGAGCAAGAATAGGTGCATCTGGTTTTAAATTACTAATAACTCTTGCTGTTTTACCACTAATAGTTGCCGCACAAATTAATTTAGCTTTTAAGGCATCAGTACTAATTACAACATTAGAAGCAATAGATTTTGTAATATTATCTAAGTTTTCAATATCAAAAGCATATTCAAATTGAGCATATTTTTCAGTTGTTTCACAAATATCAGCCATGGCTTTAACTGTTTCTACTGGGTGTTTTCCAATAGTAGTTTCTCCACTTAACATAACAGCATCTGTACCATCTAAAACAGCATTAGCAATATCACTAGTTTCTGCTCTTTTTGGACGAATATTTTCCATCATAGTTTCAAGCATTTCTGTAGCAACAATAGAAATTTTACCCATTCTCCGACATGTATTAATCATTTGTTTTTGATAAATAGGTACCATTTCACTAGGAACCTCTGTACCTAAATCACCACGAGCTACCATAACTCCATCACTAACTTCAAGAATTTCTTCTAAGTTTTCAATTCCTAAAGCACTTTCAATCTTACAAATTATTTGTAAATCTTCTCTATTATGTTCTTTTAAAATTTCTTTAACCTCTAAAACATCTTCTTTAGAAGAAACAAATGATAAAGCTAAGAATTCACCACCATGTTCACAAGCATAAATAATATCTTCTCTATCAACATCACTTATATATGGAATATTTAATTTAATACCAGGAACACTCATACTCTTACGATTTCCTAATTTACCACCAGCAATGATCTTACAAGTAACTCTATCTTCGTATTTAGCAATTACTTCTAATCTCATCTTAGCATTTTCAAGTAAAATAACGTCCCCAACATTTAAAGAGTCAAGGGCATCAGGATGGTTAACAGAAAATCTTTCATTTGTTCCAACAACAGTTTCTTTAACTATATCAATAGTTTCACCTGGAACTAATTCAATAGCGTCATTTTCCATTACACCACATCTAAATTCAGGTCCTTTAGTATCCCAAAGAATAGCCACATTTATACCAGTTCTTTTTCTTACCTCGCGGGCAGAAGAACAAGCAAGTTCTCTTTCTTCTATAGTAGCATGAGAAAAGTTAATTCTTGCTACATTCATACCTGCAAGAACCATTTTTTCCATTACATCTGGTTGATTACTAGCAGGTCCAATACTACAAACAATTTTTGTTTTTTTCATATACTTCACTCCTTCTTTCAAGCTATACAATTATATCATAAATATTAAAAAAGAGAAAGAGCAAATCCTATTTTCATTAAATAAAATTTGAATTTCCCGTTTTAATAATGACGGGAATTAAGTCATGAAATTTCACTTTTAATAGATT
>CALVIR010000044.1 GCA_944331915.1 uncultured Bacilli bacterium
CAATCATAATAAAAAGAAGTGTAATATTCAATCACATTTCTGTAATTCATTATTACACTTTTATAGTACCAAAAAGAACAGAATACCTCTATCCTGCTCTTATGCCATGATGAAAGAAAGTACTTAAGCTTCTAAAGTACCCCCCCCCAGGTAACTATTTGTAAACGGGTGTTAGTTCGCATTTTTCATACCTTCTTTCTTGATATCTTTTAGTTAATTATATCTATTTTTTGCTATAAATTCAATACCTATTTCAACTCTTCATTATTATACATGAAATCAACTATATTAGCATTATTTATACCATCAACATTCTTTTTGAAGATAAAATCAAGCAGAAACAAATATCTTGGATACATATCTTTAATCTCATAGAAAGGTCTATATTCTCTTGCACTAGTTTTATAATCTTCTATATTTTTAGATACTTGAATGTAATAATAATTATCTATACCTTTTCTAGCAATGAAATCACACTCTAATTTTCCTATTTTACCAACACTTAAATGGTAATCTTTACTAAGTAAATAATTATGTAATATATTCTCAAGAACTGACCCATAATTAATTCTATTGTCTGTATTAAAAGCAAAATAAATACTAGTATCAGCTAAATAATATTTTCTTTCTCTATTTAAAACCATTTTAGATTTAATATCAAAAGTATCACAAGGATATATTATTTTAGCATTTTCTAATATATTAATATATCTATTAATAGTTCTTATATCTATATTAATATTTTTACTCTTATAGTATTTTTTTATGCTACTAGCAGAAATCATTGTTCCAAAATTGTTTATGATAAAAGTTTCAATATTTCTAAAAGTCTCAGTACTTTTTATTTTTTCATTAACTTTAATATCTTTATTAAAGATATCATCTAAAATGTTTTCTGTATATCTCCTTCTATCTTCATCATTCTCATAATTTATAGATCCAGGGAATCCACCATTTCTAACATAGTTTTCAAACTCTAAATAGATATTATTATTAATATCTCGACCAAAGAATTTTTTCATTTCTATATATTCATAGAAATTAAGTGGGAAAACCTCAATTTCAATCTTTCTACCTGTTAACTTAGTAACAAGTTCACCTGATAGTAAATAAGAGTTAGATCCAGTAATAAATATAGACATATTACCTAAAGCCCTATATCCATCAATAACTTTCTCGAAATCTTTTACATTTTGAACCTCATCTATAAAGAGATATTTAAAGTCATGATCTGTAATAGATTCTTTAATTAGATTATCTAACTGTTCAGAAAGAGTCAGATTATTATAAGGTGGTACATCAAGTCTAATATAGATTATATCTTTATCAGACACTCCTTTTTCTTTTAGTTCTTCAATGATTGTTCTTAATAGGAATGTTTTACCGCATCTTTTAATCCCAGTAATTACTTTTATCATCTCATTATCTTTATAAAAGCCTCTAAGTTTTTTTAAATATAGTTCTCGTTCATATATCTGGCCCATATTTTTCGCCTTTTTTCAATTCTTTATTTTTCTATTTATCACAATTTTATATAGAGACAAACTTTGTTTCTAATATTTTAATTATTTGTTCAACTGCCTCTAAAGTATCATTAAATTTTATACCCTTAGCATAAGTATTTTTATTTTGATATTCATTCCACATCTTTTTAATATATGTACTAACATATAAATCTTCTATAATTGTATCAAATTCATCTATATCTATTAATGTATTCCTTTTATCAAAAGTATTTTCTATCGCTGATATAAGAAAATTTTTATTTATGGTGTCTTTCTTTAAATTAATTAACATATATATCATAGAAATCTTTCATTCTAATATTTAAAACTCCTCTTGAAACAATTGTGTGAGATTTTTCTGCTAAAATTGTTTCAATATTATATGCCATAATGAATATTTTTTTATTTTCAAAAATTGAATTATAACTGAATTTTATTTCCCTAGGAGTTATCTCATCACCAGTTGTTAATTCAACTGTAATATAAGTTTTATTATTACCTAACTTTGATAAGATATTTAATTTAAAACCACCATATTTATCTTCTAATCTTATATCTTTTATACCAATAAGTTCAAAGGTAACACCATCATTTAGATCTAAATTAATTATTTCATTAAACATTTTCAATATTGTCTTTTTATTTAAAGAAATACCTTTTATTGTAGCGTCCATATCTTTAGTAGTTCTTTCATCACATCCAATAATTGATGTTAAAACCAAGCCACCTTTTAATATAATATAGTTTTTATATTTACTCTGAGAAATTCTTTCTAATAATCTTTCAAAATAAAACAATTGGAAATATATTTGTAACTTATATGTACTGCCTAAAGCTTTTTTCGAAACTAAACTTTTTAATTTGTCTTGATTTATTATAGCAACACCTCCATATATTCTCTTACTTTTTTATCTACATTTAAAATTTCAGCATATTTCATTAATTTATTTACATCTTTATTTTTTAAACTTGAATATTCTTTTAAAGCTTTAACAAAAATTTCCCTATCCATTTTCTGCTTATTCTTAATAATATCACAAATAGTTCTTTCTATATCATAAGTTCGCACTTTCATTCCAAAAGGAGATTCAATTTCTATCATACCTAAAGTAACATTCTCTTTTTTGACATAATGAAGAGAAATATTAGCCATGTTTTTATAACAATTACCATAACCATAAGGCAAAGTAATATCATAAATTAAAGGAGTTCTATCAGAAAGATTATGAAGATAAAGAGCTGTAGCGTGTGAAAAAACTGCTTTCTTACATTTTGAAAGGACAATATAGAAATCATCTGAAAAATTGTTTGGTAAAACTTAGTAACCTCTTGATACTCTAATAAGTTTCCCCTCTTTTACTAAGGCAATTAAAAAGTAGTTATTGATATTATATTTACTTAATTCTTTTGTTGTAATATATCCCCCATTTTCTACAGTAATTTTTAATAGTTTTTCTTTTTTCATCATAAATTTCCACCCATGTTTATAGTAACATTATTTATAGTTATAGTAAAGAAAAAACTAATTTTTATGCACAAATTTATTTTATTATGTGCATAAAAATTAGTGTGAGTTAAAAAAAAGTTATCGACACTAAATTGATACAAATCATCGTTTTAGTGTCGATAACTCTTAAATACTACAGCTTTACTTATTCTTTCCATAATAATCTTCTATAAATTTAGCTTTATATTCAAGTATTTTATTTTCTTTTATCGCTTCTCTTAATTCTTCAGTTAATCTAATTAAAAATCTAATATTATGAATAGAAAGAAGCCTTGCTCCTAACATTTCATTATTTCTAATCAAGTGTCTAATATAAGCTTTTGTATAACTTTTGCAGGTATAACAGTCACAATCATCTTCTAAAGGGGTAAAATCTTCTTTAAATTTAGCATTATTTAAATTTATTTTTCCATATCTTGTAAAAGCAACACCATGACGAGCTATTCTTGTTGGTAAAACACAATCAAAGATATCTACACCTCTAATAACGCCTTCAATAATGTCAATTGGTTCTCCTACTCCCATTAGGTATCTTACTTTATCTTCTGGTAAATATGGAACAGAGTAATCTATCGCTTTATACATATCTTCTTTAGATTCATTATCATTAGCAACTCCCCCAATACTATAACCATCGAAATCTAATTTAACTGTCTCAGTTGCTGATAACTTTCTTAAATCTTGATATGCTCCACCTTGAACAATACCAAATAAAGCTTGTCTTTCATTACTATGAACATCTTTACCCCGTTTAGCCCATCTAATAGTTCTTAATACACTATTTTTTAAATATTCATAGGAAGCACTAGCAGGAGGACATTCATCAAAACTCATAGCAATATCACTATCTACTTTATTTTGGATTTGGATAGATAACTCAGGAGTTAAGAAAAGCTTAGATCCATCAATATGACTTTTAAAATGAACTCCTTCTTCGGTTATATCTTTCTTCTTATTTTTAACTAAAGAAAAGACTTGAAAGCCACCACTATCCGTCAGAATAGGACCATCATAATTCATAAATTTATGTAGTCCTCCTGCTTTTTCAATTAAATCTGCTCCAGGTCTTAACCATAAATGATAAGTATTCGCTAAAATAATCCCTGCATTAGCATCTTTTACCTCTTCAACTGATAATCCTTTAACTGTCGCCTTTGTTCCTACTGGCATAAACATAGGCGTTTCAAAGGTCCCATAATTAGTTTCAATCTTACCATATCTAGCTTTAGTATTTTCTTCTTGTTTTAGTAATGTATATTTAATCTTCATGACTTATTTCACCTTGCTTTCCCACTTTTATTAATTTCATTCTTATAATAATAGTTATTACTTAACTCTAAATATCTTCTTTTTGTTTCATTTTGAATATTTCTTAACTCTCTAGCCATAAAATCTAATTCTTTCTGCTCTAAGTAAATGCGATATTTATTCTTAACCTCTTGTCTAAATTTTTCAATCCTATTTAAAGCTTCTATCAAAGTAGTACCCGTATCATCATCAGTAGTTAATAATTCTGTAAGTATTTTAATTAGATTTTGGTATTTATTAAGAATAACTTTCTTAACTAAAGGAGCTGCTAAGTCTTTATTAATTATTTTAATATTAATTATTCTTTGCCCTTTAATTTTAAAAACATGGCCACTCTTTGCAAGCATAAAGCCATCAAACCCATCATAATCATTAACTATTTCATACATTTTATAACTTTCTTTAACGATATACATATCAACTACTCCTCTAAAAGATCAGGACGTCTTTCCTTTGTTCTTTTCAAACTTTCTTGTTCTCGGTACTCTTTTATTTTTTGATGATCTCCACTTAAAAGAACCTCAGGAACTCTTAACCCTTCATAGACTCTTGGCTTTGTATATTGCGGATAATCTAATAGGTTATTATTAAATGATTCTTTTAAATGGGATTCTTCTTTAATAACTCCAGGTACAAGTCTTACTACGGAATCAACTATTACCATACTAGCAAGTTCTCCTCCTGTCAAGATATAATCACCAATACTTAGTTCCAGATCACATATTGTCCTAATCCTTTCATCAAAGCCTTCATAGTGTCCACATATGATAATTAAATGTTTATATGTCGCTAATTTATAAGCAAGTTTCTGCTGATAACGAACTCCATCTGGAGTTAATAAAATTACATAACTTTCTTTTGTTCTTAAGGTTTTAACCAAATCAAAGATAGGTTGACACATTAAGACCATTCCTTCTCCACCCCCATAAGGTGTATCATCAACTTTATGATGGGGATCAAGCGAGTAATCTCTAATATTATGAATATTAATTTCTACTAAGTTATTATCTACTGCCCGTTTAACAATAGATTCATTAAATACACTTTGAAACATCTCTGGAAAGAGTGTTAAAATATCTATTTTCATCATATACCTCCTAAGGAAGCCTAATTACTAGTTCTTTTTTATTATTATCTATATTTATAATAAAGTCTTTATGATAAGGCACTAATATTTCTTTATTATTAATCATTAATCTAATTATTTTATAATTAACACCTGTCTTCTCAATCGCTTTTATTACTCCTTCTTCACCATTATCTGTCTTGACTTTATAACTAACAAGTTCACTATCTAAGATATTATCATTATCTAAGTTAATCTCACTTGTTTCTTTATATACCTTTTTTCCTTTTAAAAACAATACCTCATTTATATTAGTAAGCCCTAGAAAACTAACCATATCATAGTCTTTATGACGTCTATAACTTTTAATAAGATAAGGAGTATCTAAAATAATTAAGTGACTATTTATCTTAAAAATCTCTTTTCTTTGAATATCATTTAGATCATCTTTTATTCTAAGTTCTCCTTTAATACCATGCGTATTAACTATTTTCCCTATATATACTTTAGTCATTATCTTTCCTCATTTCAAAAAGTATTATACTAGTTGCAACCCCAACATTTAAACTTTCTACCACCTCATTCATTGGTATATAGATAAATTTATCACTTTTCTCTAAGTATTTAGGATTTACCCCACTACCTTCATTACCGATAATAAGAGCGAATGTTTCTTTTTCTTTTTTAGATAAAGTACTAACCTCTTCTCCATATTTAACATTAGTAGCAAGTATAGGAATATGGAGTTTTTTAAGAATTGGTATTAATTTTTCTATATCATAGAAGACTAAAGTTGTATGAAAGATCATCCCTTGCGTTGCTCTAATTACTTTAGGACTAAAAGGATCGGTTGTATTATTACCTATTACAATGGTATCAATATCAAAGGCGACAGCACTCCTAATTATTGTTCCTAGATTACCTGGATCTTGAACCTCATCAATAATAAGGATTCTTCTTCCTATTGTTGTATCTATTTTCTTTTTACATAAACCAATAACTTTAGGAGGTGTATTTACATCACATATTTTCTTTAAAACCTCATAAGTAACCTCATAGCAGGGAACACTTAAAGGTACGACCTCATCTTCTAGTATTAACACCTCAAGTAAAGAATTAGTTTTATAAGCTTCTAACACTAGATGCATCCCTTCAACAATAAACTCTCCTGTAAGATCTCGATACTTTTTCTTAGCTAATTTACTATAGTATTTCACTTTCTCATTATCTAAACTTGTAATAACCATTTTATTCCTCTTCTCCATATTTATTTGTTAAGCTTCTCCATTTTTTATAGTCAGGACAGTTTTCTTCTACCACACTCCAAAATTTCTTTGAGTGATTCGCTTCTACTAAATGACTAAGTTCATGATAGATAACATAATCTAGACATCCAAGTTCTTTAGTTAATAATTCTGTATTTAAAGTAATAACTTTTGTCTTTATATTACAAACTCCCCATCTTGAGGTCATTTTTCTAAGTCTTAAAGTAGGATGAGGAATCTTTCTTGAAAAGTTATGATAACACTTTTCTAAATGTTCACTAAATATTCTTAAGGCTTCTTTCTTTTTCCATTTATCTAAGTCAAAACTCTTACTAACAAAGACTTTATCTTTACCAAAAGTAAGATCACAAAACTCTGTATAGACAATATCATATTTCTTTCCCAAATAGTAAAAAGAGCTGTTAAATTCTTGTTTCTGTTTTGCTTTCTTAAGCATCTTTTTTAAAGATTCATAGTTAGAATTTATAACCTCCATTATTTTCTTATTAGAGGTTAAACTATTACAAGTTACATAAATAGTTAAGTCTTCTTTTACTCTAATATAGATATTTTTCGTAGTTGGTTTCTTAATAATTTCCAAGTTATATATCTCATCATCAATTGTTAAAGTCATTAGTATCCCCTTCTTATTTCTGATATTCAAAGTAAAAGTCTAAAATCTTCACCATATCTCCATCAACAGCTCCTAATTCTTCTAGCTTGTCATCAACTCCCATTTTCCGCATTTTCTTAGCAAAACGAATAATTCCTTCATCTGTAAATTTAGTTCGTTTAAAGATTTTCTCAATCTCTTCCCCTTTAATAACAAAGGTATGCTCATCTTCTTTTTCAATTGTATACGGTTCTTCTTCTTTAAATTTATATAAGACATGACTTTCAAAAGCTTCATCTTCATATAAATTTTCTTCTTTCAATGTCTCTAAAAGATCACTCAAGTAATCAACTACCTCTTGAAGGCCTTTATTGTTAAAAGCTGAAATGGCAAATATTTTTTTATCTTTTACTTTAGTTTTGAATTGTTCTAAATTTTCTTCTGCTCCTTCGATATCCATCTTATTAGCTAAAATTACCATGGGCCTTTCTAAAAGTTTTGGATTAAATGCTTCTAGTTCTTTATTTATTAGAAGGTAATCTTGATAAGGATCACGGCCTTCAACTCCTGCCATATCAAGAACATGTAATATTACTCTTGTTCTTTCGATATGTCGTAAGAACTTATCACCTAAGCCTTCACCTTTACTTGCTCCTTCAATTAAACCTGGTAAATCAGCTAAGACAAAGGTTTTCCCATTTGTCGCTCTTGTCACTCCAAGATTAGGCTTTAAGGTTGTAAAGTGATAAGCAGCTATTTTAGGTTTTGATTTAGAAACCATCGAAATAATAGTACTTTTACCTACACTAGGAAGACCAACTAACCCAACATCTGCTAAAAGTTTAATCTCTACTTTTAGAGTTCTTTTTTCTCCTTCTTCTCCATTTTCAGAGTAATTTGGAGCAGTATTAGTTTGCGTCTTAAAAGCGGTATTACCACGACCACCACGGCCACCTTTAGCAACAACTACCTCATCATTTTTATGCTTTAAATCAGCTAAGACAAAACCTGTATCTAAATCTGTAATAACAGTTCCTAAAGGTACTTTAACAATAACAGGATCTGCTCCCTTACCATGTTGATTTTTACCCCGACCATTTTCACCCTTTGGCCCTTTTATCTCTTTTTGATAACGTAAATCAAGCAAGGTATGAAGCCCTTCATCTACTTTAAAGATAATATCAGCACCATGTCCGCCATTACCTCCATAAGGGCCCCCATAAGCTACATATTTCTCACGTCTAAAAGCGGTACAACCATCTCCACCTTTACCAGCTTCTACTTTAATTGTTACCTCATCAACAAACATAAACTCACCTTCTTTTATATATCATACCTTAATAGTCTAACAAATTGCAAGTTAAAGAAAAAAAGTACTAAAAAGTACTTTAGGTTATTCACTAACAGGATAAACTGATACTTGTTTTTTATCTCTACCTTTACGTTCGTATTTAACAATACCATCAACAAGAGTATATAAAGTATCATCATTACCACGACCAACATTAACACCTGGCATAATCTTAGTTCCTCTTTGACGATAGATAATAGATCCAGCTGTAATATATTCACCATCACTAGCTTTAGCACCTAATCTACGTCCAATAGAATCACGACCATTAGATGTTGAACTTTGACCTTTTTTATGAGCAAATAACTGAATATTTAACTTTAAAAGTTTCACTTTGGTTCCTCCTTACTTTACTTCAATATTTTCTTTATATTTTAGTTCTAATTCTTTAAATAGTTTTACCATATTTTTAAGTAAAAGTTGTGTTACTCGATCAGTACTTAATACTTTAATCGTTAACCCTTTACTACTAACTAAATAAGTAATAGCATTTTGCTTTATCGTTAAGATACCATTAATAGTCGTTGTTGTTATCGAACTAACAGCACTACAGACAATATCTTTACCATAATCATCATACATAGCATGACCTAAGATACTAATACTTTTGTAGTAACCTTCAACTTTTTGAACTTTTACCTTAATCATAATTAACCATTAATTTTAGTAATTTTAATTTTAGTATATGGTTGTCTATGTCCCATCGTTCTACGATTGCTTCTAGACTTATTCTTATACTTAAAAATACGTATTTTTCTAGCTTTACCGTTTTTTAATACAACTCCAGTAACGCTAACATTTTCAAGATAAGGTGAACCTACTTTATTATCAAGCATTAAAACTTGATCAAAAGTAACTGCATCATCAGTATTAGCATTTAATTTTTCTACGAAGATTTCGTCTCCTTCACTAACACGATATTGTTTGCCACCAACTTTAATTACTGCGTACATTATAATACCTCCTTTTTTAACTAAAGACTCGCTTTTAAGGTACTGATTAACAGTTTCTACCTTTTCAATGCGGTTTACAGCAGGAAATATTTGCTACAAACAACATGATTTTACCATAAATAAGAGCCACAGTCAAACACTTTTTGCAATTGGACGGAGTCTAAATTTATCGGAAAGATTATTTAATAGTTGATAATGCTGTATAAAGCTTTGGAAACATTAGAATTTAAATATAAGCAAGGTACATTAGAAGTGGAATGTTCAAACATAGAATAGTTCACTTCTTTTTCATTGTTATAAATATAA
>CALVIR010000045.1 GCA_944331915.1 uncultured Bacilli bacterium
GCTTAAAAAAGTGAATCTGTGGATAACACATTTTCACTTTTCTTTATTAAGTTTTATTTTTACCTAAACTCAAATCACTTGTTATTTGACATTTCAAAGCTGGAGCATTTGCTTTAGCATATGCCGTAGTAGCATCAGCTTGATCTAAGCGGTCACTACTTGCATATAAGTATGTATCTTCATTCCAGTTTTGTATTCCATATTCCGATGCTAATTTATATCCACTACTATCACTACAAAATCTACCACCTATTACCATATCATCATATGTAGTATCGCCTAATACACTTGCATACCATATTTCTATATCACGTTTAGCAGTAGAATCAGTTTCATTTGTATTTCTATCATAAGTATAACCTGTGTATTTTGGATTATCATAACTTTGATTATAGGCACTATTTCCAATCATCAAATCTTGTTCAGTAGCATTAGTACTTGTTCCATTGTAAATTAGTCTTAAAGAACCATCACCATTAGTTCTTACGATTCGCCAGTACATTGGTGTTCCAGCACTATATTTTAAAACTCTATTAGATTCACTACATTTACTATTAAAATATTGACAACTATCCAAGGTTACAAAATCTGTATCATTATATCGATAAACGTAATAATCTTCTTTGTATTCACCAAACTGAACATAATTATTTACATTACTACCTCTAAAGTAATAACTTACTCCATCTTCATCTTCGGCTTGATATAACCCGTTTGTTACATATTCTGGATTTGGGTCAGTTGCATAATCTTCTTCATCATTTGGGTCATATTGAGTTCCATTACTGGTATAGTTAAACATATTTTCTTTTGTTTCTTGAACCTCATTATTAGCTAAAAGAGTTTGGACTGTCTCTGGGACATATTTATCTCCATCTTTCCCGTAGACATTTATTTGGACACTAAACTCTAAACCTCCTCCATCTCCTTGAGGATTATATTCTTCGGTTACATACATTCTAAGACGATAGTTGTTAGTTTCACTAGAGTTCATACTACTTGTATATAAACTCATTTCACCTGCGGGACGTCCTGTATAATTATTGGCACTTTCTTCTTCACTATATGTTTCTGGTAACATTAATGCTTCTTCACTACCATCACTGTTTACTTTAGTTAGATATAACTTGATATTAGATCCATCTATCTTTCTACCACTTGAAGTTACGTCTTTAGCACTTATTTCATAGTTGATATTTACATTACCGGTGATATTACTTGATATTGTAAAATCAAAGTACTCTCCTTCCGTTAAACGAACTGTACCTGTTTTATCGGTTATAGGTAAGGCTCCACTCATATTTATGTTATTATCACTTTCAGTGTAAGTCATGGTGATTGCTCCTGTTGTAATACTATTTACTTTAGTACCTGTATCTGTGTAACTAAAAGCAGCATAACTTACTCCTACTACTGCTACAATCATTAGTAAGATTAAACCTAATATTATTATTTTTTCTTTCTTTTGTTTCATGTTTTACTCCTTTCAATTTTATCACAAAAAAGAACAGAATACACCTATCCCGTTCTTATTCCATGATGAAAGAAAGTACTTATTTGTCTAAAGTACCCCCCTCCAGGTAACTTGCTGTAAACTTGATATTGCTGTCATTTTTCATACCTTCTTTCTATCTTTTATTAACCTAATAATAGCAGAAAAAAAGAACTTAGACAAGTCCTTTTATTCATAGTTATTAGCTTTAACTTCCATAAAGCTTCTTGGATGATTACATACTGGACAAACATCAAGAGCATCTTTACCAACGTAAACATGTCCACAATTACGACAAATCCAAATCTTATCTCCATCTTTATGGAATACACGATCATCTTTAACATTCTTTAATAATGTTAAATATCTTTCTTCATGTTCTTTTTCAATTTTAGCTACACTTTCAAATAAATATGCTAAACGATCAAATCCTTCTTCACGAGCAGTTTCAGCAAAACCTTTATACATATCTGTCCATTCATAGTTTTCACCAGCTGCTGCATCTTCTAAATTAGTCATAGTATCAGGAATATCTCCACCATGAAGTTCTTTAAACCATAATTTAGCATGTTCCTTCTCATTATTAGCTGTTTCTTCAAAAATAGCAGCTATTTGTTCATATCCATCTTTACGAGCTTTTGAAGCATAATAAGTATACTTATTACGAGCTTGACTTTCTCCTGCAAAAGCTGTCATTAAATTTTGTTCTGTTTTTGAACCTTTTAGTTCCATATAATTACCTTCCTTCTATTATAATATTTATATTAAAGAGATTACTCTCCTAATATACTACTACGATCTTTAAAGCTTGTATGCAATATTTTTAAAGCTTTATCACTACCTGGTTCTTTTAAATATGTCTTATAAATATTAATGATATCAGGGTTAGCATAACTTGCTTTAATTTTATTTTTATTATCATCTAAGTATAGAGCAAGAGATCTTTTCATATTAATTTCCCTTTGTTTATTAATAGCCCCCAAAACTTGACCTCCACCCCCAACACAACCGTTAGGACAATTCATAACCTCAATAAAGTCATAATCAGTTAACTCTTTTAATATTTCTTCAACATTTGGCATACCACTAACTGCAGCGACTTTTAAAGAATATTTTCCTAAATTAACTGTAGCTTTCTTTATTTTATTATCTCCTCTAATCGCTTCAAAGTCAAATAATTCCTCTTTTTCCTCACCAGTTAAGAAATAGTTAGCACATCTTAAAACAGCTTCTAAGACACCACCACTAGATCCAAAGATAAGACCTGCTCCACTACCTTTAGCAAGGATACTATCAAACTCTTTGGGCTTAACTTTGCTAATATCAATGTTACTTTCTTTTAAAAGAAGAACTAATTCACTTGTCGTAAGAGCAATATCCATACCCATCTCTGTTCTTTTTATTTCAAACTTCTTCGCGGTGCAAGGGACTACCACGACATTTATAATAGCACTTTTTTCAATATTTTGCATCTTTGAAAAATAAGTGTTTATAACAGCAGATTGGCAAGCGATAGGGCTTTTAGTAGTCGATAAATGATTTAATAATGAGGGATGATATATTTCTAAGTATTTAACCCATGACGGGCAACAGGAAGTAAACATTGGTAGATTCTCTTCAGCTTCTTTTCGTCTAATTAACTCTGTCGCTTCCTCCATTATCGTAAGGTCCGCTCCAAAAGTTACATCAAAGACATAATCAAAGCCAGCCATTTTTAAAGCTCCAACTAACTCTTTCTCAAGAAAAGTTCCTGGTTCTTGATTAAATCCTTCCCCAATTGATGTTCTAACAGCAGGAGCAATAGAAATAGTAACAATTTTTTCCGTATCATGTAAATAATTTAAAACTCTTTTATAATCATATTTAGGTATCAAAGCACCAACAGGACAGTTTAAAATACACTGACCACAGTTAATACATACTGCTTCTTTCGCTTTCATATGATCATATTTAACACCAACAAAATTTTCACAGATAGTTTTACATCTACCACAATTAATACATTGCTCTTCAATTCTTTGAATTGCAATGTTATCAAAAGCAATCTTTACCGCTTTATCTTTACAAGAATCATTTAATACCATCTTTTTCTACCTCACTATTACTGCAGTTAGGGCAAACTCCTTCTAATAAGAGATCCACTTTAAAAATATTTAGATCTTTATCTGATAATAAATTAACAATAAAATCATGATTAAGGTCAAGATCAATAATCTTTCCACAGCATAAACAATAGAAATGATAGTGTTCTTTATAATAATCATAATGAATACCATTAGGACAAGCAATTCTTAAAATCTTATTATCTAAAACAAGTTTATTAATTGTTCTATAAATAGTCGCTTGTCCAATATTAGGATATTTACTATTAACTAAATCACATAATTCTTTAATTGTTGGATGTGATTTAGACTCTTTAAGTATCTCTAAAATCTGTTGTTGCTGTCTTGTATTTCTTTCCATCAAACCACCTTATTGATAATTATTATCATTTAAAATTATAGTAGTTCTCCCCCTTCTTGTCAATCGTTTTCACACATTATTTTAAAGTTAAACATATTCTATAATAGGTGATCAATATGAGATTTAAAGGTAATAAACATAGTTTCTTTTGTAGATGTAATTTTTGTAAACAAAAAAGAAGAAGTAATATCTTCTATTTAGGGGCCTTGCTAGCATTAGTAGTCATTATTTGTTATCAAGCAATTATTTTATTAATTGTCGTTACAAGATTTAATGCTTTTCTCCTTTTATTAGAACTAATTTTATTTATTATGTTGGTGATTTTTCTGATTATTTGAAACAAAATCACTTGTAAGTTTTAATTTATCAAAAAATGTTACTAGTTCGCTACATTTATCTAAAGAAGAAGGATAAATATCTATTTTTTCTGGAATAACAAGATTAATGATTAAATATAACATTTCCTCTTCTTTATATTGATATTTATGTTGATAAAATCTAAAATTACTTCTCATATCTGTATCTTGGTAGTTTTTATGATAAAAGGAAATAAAGTCTTCACTAACTGCACCTAAATGAGCATTTTCAAGACTAATTAGATATCCTTCATCATTATTAGTAACTAAAAAGTGATCTAACTCTAATTTACCATGACAATAGACAAGCCGTTCTATCTTTTTCTCTTTAACAAGATTATACCACTCTTCTAAGATATGCTTTGCATAATTTAAAGCTTGATAAATAATAGAAGAATTACGTATAAATAAGTATTCACTAGGAGCCATATAAACCTTACTTTCAACAACATCTTGCAATGTATAATAATAATTTTCCAAATAAATTATTCTCTCTTTATAAGTATCATACTCTTCTTTTATCTTATCTTTATCTAACTCTTTATATGTAGTTGTCTTATTCTCTAAAAGACTAAGAACATACATTAATCTTTTTGCTTTTTCATCTTTATCAAGATTTAACGATTCTAAATAATC
This sequence comes from uncultured Bacilli bacterium, assembly GCA_944331915.1. Taxonomy (GTDB): domain Bacteria; phylum Bacillota_I; class Bacilli_A; order RF39; family UBA660; genus Onthousia. The sequence goes on from CALVIR010000045.1 coordinate 4,948, forward strand.
AAAGTATAAGTCATTTTCTCTAATTTCTAAAGGTCGTAAATAATTATTAAAGCCATGATCATCTAAGTAATGATAAATATCTAAAATATCATATCTTTTTTTCCTTTTAACCACTATTTTTCTCTTATCATCATAGTCTATTATTTTCACACTTTTAACATAACTATACTTAGTTATTTTCTTTTCATTCATCTGTTTCTACTGAAGTTGGAATAATTAACTTACTTCCTACTTTAAGATTATCTAAATCATTATTCTCATGTAAAGCTTCTCTTGTTGTTTTATATTTTTGAATAACATCATCTATATTATCATTTTCTCTTAAAATATAGATAGAATATGTCGCATATGTTTCTTTAGTATTAGCAAAAGCTGAAAAAATAGAATCCATTACCTCATTATTATCTTGTTTTTCTTTTGTAGTTGTATTAGTATTTTCTTTTAACACTTTTTCTTCACCACCTAAATTTATATCAAGAGAATTTAAAAGATCATCTTGTGTTTGATTACTACTTTCTAAAACCTCTATTTTTTCTTCTTCATCATCCAAATCTTCTCTAATTGTCTTACTTTCTATATTTCTATTTTCTGTTTCTTCTTTTTTTTCCTCTTTTTCATCTTTAAAAGTCTCTAACTCGATATTTTTCTTTTCTTTTTCTTTTTTCTCTTCACATTCCTCATCACTAACTATCTCTTCCTCATCACTTTCTTCTTGGTCTGGTATTTCTATCTTTTCTAATCCTTCTATTAACAATTCTATATTTAATTCCAAAGCTTCTTCATTAACTACTTTATAAGTAAAATTATTAATTGTAACATTTCTCTTAGCTTCTTCTAAAGATGTTGTTAACATAATTTCTACTGGTATTTTATAACTAAATTCTTCTTCAATAGCACTAGCTTCCGTCATTTTATAAGTACCACTAACTATTAAGTTTCCCTCTATTTCATTATCGTTTATAAATGCTAATTCTTGTTCAAGAGCAATACTAGTAATTTCCCCTATCATAGTCTTAAAAGCTATTTCTTTTTCGATTGATATAATCTTTCGCATTTTATCTTCCTCCTTATTCTAATATATTGTATAGAAAAAAAGATTATGACCGTTTTCTAATTCTCGTCATAATCTTTTCTTTATCTTTTTTATCTTCAAAACTCTGTAAACAGTTTTTTAGTTGAAATAAGGTATCATTAGGAAGATCATTATTGTTTTCTAAATCTAATAACATAATATATAGATAGTAGGAAGCTGCAATATTTTCCTCATAATAGTCTTTATAAGTATATTTTAAATAATTAGCAGCATAAAGTATATAAGGACTATTATCTATAGATGTTGCTTCTTTTTCTTGTAATAACATATTTTCCAAACATACAAGATCAAGATACTCTTTTCTATCAAAGTAATAACCATGTTTAAATCTTTCTTTATCAAGATAAGATGTTACCAACTCATTTTTAGTTCTAAGATCTAAATTAGCTAAAGAATCTAATTTTTCTAAAGTTCTTTTATCATGATTAAAGATAGAAACCATAATTGCAGCTGAAAGAATACTTTCATCAACTAATAAGAATTCTTTTTCTACCTCAATTAATTTATTAAGCATTTTACTCATCTTGCTAGCCTCGCTATTTAACAAAATAAAATTATTATCAAAAGATGCTAATGCTGCTTTAAATTCACTTACTTTTAATCTTTCTTTTATCTTTAAATTCGTTAATTGCATATTACCTCTTTTTCCTTAAATAATTTACTATAAACATCTTGATAATTATTTACAAAGATAAATGTTATTTTATTTTTTATTTCCTCTTCAATATCTTTAAGATCTATTTTATTAGGAGTTGGAAGAAAGATTGTTGTAATACCTTCTCGATAAGCACCTAAGACTTTTTCTTTAACTCCCCCTATTTCAAGAATATCACCTTGAAGAGTAATTTCTCCTGTCATAGCAATTTTAGAAGAAATTTTCGTTCCTGTTAAAGAACTAAGTAAAGCAGTCGTTAAAGCAATACCAGCACTTGGTCCTTCTTTAGGGATGGCTCCTTCTGGAACATGAATATGAATATCATTTTTAAAGATTTCTTTTGTTAACCCAAAAATTTTAGCATTTGCTTTAATATAACTTAGCGCTATTTGTGCAGACTCTTGCATTACCTCACCTAAAGAGCCTGTTAAAAGAAGATTGCTGTTACCCGGATAATATGTCGCTTCAATTGGTAAAGTATCTCCCCCATATGGAGTATAAGCAAGCCCATTAACAACCCCTTTTAAAGAGGTTTTCTTTTTCTCTTTTGCAGTATAAATTTTCTTATCTAAATAGGTAACTAAGTCTTTACTATCAATTAAATAGAAAACTTGATCTTGACCAGTTAAAACTTTTTTAACAATTTTTCTAAGTATTTGCGCAATTAATCGTTCTAAGTTACGTACTCCCGCTTCTTTAGTGTAATAGTTAATAATATCAAGAATTGCTTCATCAGTAAACTGAACTTGTAACGTACTTAGACCATGCTCATCTAAAGCTTTAGGAATTAAATAATTTTTAGCAATCGCTAACTTTTCATATTCTGTATAAGAATCTAGATAAATAATTTCCAACCTATCTTTTAATTCTAAAGGAATTTGCTCTTCATAATTAGCTGTTGCAATAAACAAAACATTTGATAAATCATATTCTTCATCTAAGTAATGATCAAAGAATCTGCTATTTTGTTCTTTATCTAAAACCTCTAATAAACTACTAGCAGGGTCTCCCTTAAGACTCTTTGTCATCTTATCTAACTCATCAATAACAAAGACTGGATTAGAACTACCACATTTTCTAATTCCCTCAATAATTCTTCCTGGCATTGCCCCAATATAAGTTCTTCTATGCCCAACAATTTCTGCTTCATCATTAACTCCACCAACTGACACACTAACAAGACGTCTATTTAAACTTTTAGCAATACTATAAGCAAGAGAGGTCTTACCAATACCAGGAGGTCCAATTAAACATAGAATAGGACTTTTATTTAAAGGTGCATTTTGCTTCACCGCAATATACTCTATAATTCTACTTTTCACTTTACTAAGACCAAAATGACCTTCATTTAACGTTTTCTCTATTTCTTTTATATCAGTTACATCTTTAGTTTTATAATCCCATGGTAAACTTAGTAACAACTCTAAATGTTCTCTTAACATGGCAAATTCTGGCGAACTAAAATTAGTACTACTATAACGTGCTATCTCCTCTTTAATATGAGCCTTAACCTTAGATGAACACTTTATTTTTTTTAATCTATTATTAAACTTATCAATTTCTTTCGCTCTACTACTTTCTTCTCCCAATTCTTCCTTAATAATTTTTAATTTTTCTTGCAAATAATATTTACGTTGATCTTCATCAATATTTTTCCGAACTTGCATTTCTATTTCTTTTTCTAATTTTGCTAAAGAAAGTTCTTCTTTAAGTTGACCCACCAAATCTTTAGCACGTTTTGTAACATCTAATTCATAAAGGTATTGTTTTTTTACATCAGGACTTAAATTTAATAAAGAAACAATTAAATCAGTTAATTCATCTAAACTGGTAATAGAGGATATTTCTGCTAACATCGCATTACTAACTGAGGCCACCTCACTAACATATTTTTCATAATTACGATAAAGCATATCTAAGTATATTCTTTCTTCTTTTACTGAAAGTGGTTTAACTATAACATCTTCATAAGTAGCATAAAAAATATCTTTACTTTCTTCATAGTTTTTAATAATAACTCGTTTTAATCCTGTAATACTGTAACGAACTTTAGAATTAGGAATATTTAATTTTAAAGTTAAAGTAGCTAAAAGGCCAATATTAGGAAATTCAGTAACATCATTTTTACTTACATCATCAAGGGAATGAATAATTATAAGCTCTTTTAAAGAACTTTTATCAACAATTTCTAACAATTCCTGCTCTTTATAATTAGTAGTTTCACTACGATATTCCGTATTAGGAAACAAAATACCATTATTAATGATTAAAACAGGCAATTTAGACATTTTTATCCCCCCAAAACTAATAAATATTATATCGTAATTTTAAAAATTTACAATAGAAAAAGAACAAGTTTTTTTGTTCTTTTTCTTAAATATTAACCAACAATTTGAATTAAACTACAAGTACCATCAGCAGTTCCAGCAACTCCACCTTTATAAAGATTTAAATTAGCAGGACTTGCTTCACTAGCAGTAGCAGGTAATGATTGATAACTACCAGATGGTTTTGGTGCAGTTGTAACATCTCTTAGAATAACATTGTTTCTTTCAACATCAGCTTCACGCATTAATCCAAAACCATTTCCTTGTTCATCAACCATTTGAACATAATATTCATACTTATCATCTTCTGATGAACCAGCAGCAGTTACATTTCTAATAACCACATAACTATCATTATCTTCATAAGCACGACCGAATGGACTATCTTCAGAACCACTTTCTAGTGGGATTGAACTAGTTCTAACAGCAATACATTGACCACGTCCTATTTCTGGATAATCACCATTAACAAAGCTTAATCTTGCAGAAGCTGCATATGATTGAGCTGTTGTAATAAATGTATCCTTTCTAGCATTAGTAATATAACTAGACATAGCTGTAATTGCTAGAGTCATCAAAATTGCTAAAATGATAATAACTGCTAACAATTCAATTAAAGTAAAACCTCTTCTATTAATTCTTCTTTTCATGTAATTTACCTCCATATCCTTACTATTAAAGATTAACAAATATTTTACTAACTGTCAATAATTTGAGTTTAGGTTTTTTACAAAAAAAGCATCAAAAATTTATAAATTTTATATTCAAACACAATAATGTACCA
>CALVIR010000046.1 GCA_944331915.1 uncultured Bacilli bacterium
CCCATCCTTTCTAAAAAAAGAGATAAAAGTCCTAGAAATATCTACTACCTTTATCTCTTTAACTTTGCTATTAATAAATTGTGTACTTCCAAATCAATAACCCCCATTAAAAAGATTTGGCAGGTAAATAACCCCTTGTTTTGCCTAATATAATAAAGTTTTTAAGAGAAAAAGTCAATATCTGTCGTTTAAATAATAATGATTAAGCCATATTCTTGATATAATCTTCTAATTCTACGAGTTTAATCTTTCTATTTAGATTACCTATATAAATATCAGTAGAATAGTTAAAGGCTAGAAAAGTAGTATTATTTACAACGATTTTATGAGGTTCAATGTAGTTTAAGTTTGTATTGTTAATTCTTTTGATGCTTCCATTAGTAATAGTAGGGGTAACGTGACAGAACTCACAAATAAACTCAATACGTTGTTTCAAACTTTTTTCCATTTCTAACTCTTGTGTAGTAAACTTTATCATAATTAACACCATCCTTTCTTTTAGGATGATTTCTATGTTCTTCCAAGCTCTACGGGAGTTCGGAACACAAAAAAATCAATCCAAACGGATTGATTATATGTTAAGTTCAAACATAAAAGTTCGAACAGAAACGTCACTGGAGCGGATGAGGGAAATCGAATCCCCGTCACAGCCTTGGCAAGGCCATATTCTAACCACTAAACTACATCCGCATTTCATTATTACAACATTTTAATATTGCAAAATAAAATATACATATATATTGTATCATATTTTTTTAAAGTGGCAAGAGAAAAGTGCAAAAAAATTGCTATAAATCGAAATTTTCTTTATTTTTCTTAAATTCTTTATAACTTATAAGAGTCTTATAATAATCTAAAGGGTTAGGTATTTTTAGTTCTAATAAAATACTATAGGCAATATTACTATCAATTTTGAAAAAACAAGCATCATCTTTTAAAAGCTCTTCAAGTAATTTATACTTTTTTAAATCTTCTAATTCTTCTTTAGTGTTAGCATTTTCTAATGTTTTTAGTTTAGATGTTACTAGTTCTCTTAAATAATTCATTTTAGTCTCCTACTCTCTTCAATATCTAACTCTAATTCTAGTTGTGCTGATTCTTCAATCATTTTCCTGGCTTTTCTCTTAGTAATTTCTTTAAGACCAACATCAAGGCCACCACAAATAAAGTTATGTCCTTCAGTATTGGAATAATCACGTTTGTGTTCTCGTTCATTGCCGTAGTTAATTAACTCAGCATACTTATATTTCTGGCCGGACTTTTCTTTTATATATTTAAAACTTATATTCTTCTGTTCTTGTTTTGAAAAAAGTATCTTTATTAAATTATTAGTATATGCGATGGTAGAAACGTTAGAAAGATTTTCTTCTAATAACAAGTCATTTATTAAAGAAAAATTACTTAATATAGGATTATCTTTCGTTGGAATTTGTTGTACTTTAAAATCAGTATTATTTAGTAATTTATCAATAATAATTTTGGTTCGGTCATTTAAATTTTCGTATTCATAACTAGTTTCAGGTGCTAAAGAAAGACCTAAATCATAAACATTAATAGGCTTAGCGCCAGTTTCATCAACAACAAGGGCAGTAAGTCCACACGGTCTAAGTCCTAACTTGCTCCTTGTTAAATCATTCATACTCGAATCATCTCTAGTATCTTTTATTTTAGTCGTTCCATCTGCACTAAATAGGAAGCCTGCTTCTTTAAAATATACTTTTTTGTGGATAGCACCATTAATTACACAGGGAATATTATGTCTCATAAGAAAATAGCAGTAAAGTTCAGACCAATTTTTACATGTTACCTCATTATTACCAAAGTTAATCATGTTAATTGGGGTATCATAAATTCTTTTAAGAAAATCAATTGCTAAATCTTGATTAAAGGCTTGAACCTCTTCTGAATATTCTACAATTTCGTTTAAATTATTATAAAGTTTTAAAGCAATAGAGATGTTATTACTGTTAAGAGGTAAATCTTTTTCTACCCTTTTTATAAATTTATTACCTGGTTTAATAGTAGGATTAAAGAAAACACCAAATTCTTCTAAATTTTTATCACGACCATAAGCTATCATTGTAAGCCCTCCTACTGTTATTATACAAAATAATAGATGTACTTTCAACAAAATAAAAAGACCTCCATTGAGATCTATCTATTAATAATAACTATTTTCATTTTGGAGGGCCTAGTCGGATTTGAACCAACGATCAGGGAGTTGCAGTCCCACGCCTTACCACTTGGCTATAGACCCAGATTATGCAATGAATCTATTCAACTCTTTTGCATATATAATTTTACACTATTGTTATTTTCTTGTCAATTAATGTCAACAAATTTCTTTACTAAATTTTATGCTGTGACTAACTATTTAATACTAATTATTATTTGGTTCTTTATATTTAAACAGCACAGATGGTCTATGTCCTTCTCCTGTTTTCATCTTATTGGTTTTAACGACTTTATCTTTAATAATTCTTCTAAAAGCAGGATCTAATAGTTTCTTGTTAAGAATAACTTCATAGACTTGTTGTAACTGGCCTAAAGTAAAATATTCAGGCATCATATTAAAGACTATATCAGTATAATTAACTTTGTTTTTTAACCGCTCTAAGCCTGCTAGAACAATTAAATCATGATCAAAAGCAAGAACATTATTTAAAGACTTAAAACTGTAACGGTCTGTTGTTTTTTCTCTTAGTGTTTTCTTAATTGAAAGATGTAACAGTTCCATATTATTATCTAGGGTAATATTAACGATATTATCTTTTTCTTCGATTAGAGTAATATCAAACCAGCAAGCTTTAGGATTAATCATCTCACTTAATCTATTTTTATCAACTAAAGCGATATAAGAGGTAGAAACTACCCTTGTTCTTGGATCTCTGTTAAGACCATCATAAGTATATAATTGTTCTAAATAGATATTTGAAAGATTAGTTTCAGTTTTTAAGACTCTTCTAGCACATTCTTCTAAAGTCTCTTTCTTAGGATTTAGAAAGCCACCTGGTAAACACCATTTATCTTTGTAGGGATAATCATCTCTTTTTACTAAGAGAATACTCATCATCTTTTTACTATTTTTACGGTAGTTACTTTGTTCTTGATCTGAGACACTGATTAGTAAAATATCAGCAGTCATAGATAGTTGATCAAACATTGTAACATCATAAGCTTTTAAAAATTCTTCTTCACTTTTATATGTTTTCATATTTCCACCTCTTATTTATATAAGTTAAGCTTATTTTATAATAGTTAATAACATATTAATTATCTTTTCAATAATATGATCTTTATTTAAGATTCTACTTTCTTTATTAACAGTCATTTTTTCTTTATATATTTTATCATGATCATGGTCATAAATAGCGATATAAACAATATTATCTGCTCCTGTTTTATTGTTAGGATCACTTTTATTAAGTTTACCTGTAATACCAATGCCATAATTACTATTAGTAAAATCAGTAATAGCTTTACTCATCGCAACAGCTGTTTCCATACTATAAACTGTATACTTATCAATGATTTCTTTAGGAACCCCCATTTTTACTTTATATTCATTAGAATAAGTAACGGCACTAAATTCAAAGATTTAACTAGCTCCTTCCATGTTAGTAATAGCATTAGCAACACCACCTCCAGTACATGACTCCATTGTCGATATCTTTTTTTGACCTCGTTGTAAGATGTGAACAATTTCTTTAAAATCCATTAATATCAAATCCTTTCTTTTTTATTATTAACATATAAAGCTAATTTTATCATCTAAGTATAATTTATGATCATTTAAGTATTGATATATTTCTTTAGGTACATAGGCTTTGATACTACTTAAACCATTCTTTTTTATTTGTTCTCTTATATAAGTTGAAGATAAATTATCTTCTTTGATACTCGTTATAATTAAATTATCTTTATAGTCTTTATATTTTTCTAAGATGGGAGTTAGATTGTCAGATTCACGTTTAATTATTAGAAACATATTATTCTTTAATAAGGTTAGTCCATGTTTCCATTTATCAACATAACTTAAATTGTCAGTACCACAGATAAAGTAGATTTCATCATATTTATATAAGGATTTAAAATAGTCTAAAGTTTCATAAGTATAAACAGGTTTTTCTTTTAATTCATAGTCACCGACTGATAAATATATCGAGTAGAAATATAGATTACTCTATATAACCCTCACAGATCCGTACGTGCGGCTTGCCCGCATACGGCTCTTAGTATTATAATTTATCATATAGCGTATATATTGACCTTAATCTTCGGTTTGGGAAATTGGAAGATTTTCAACATCTGATTAAGTTCCTCCCATGTATAACTTTTCCTTTGGCTTCTTCTATTTAACCACTTGAATAGTATTTTGATAATTTCATTCGTAAATTTTGCAATACTCAATGAATTATCTGTTATTCCAAAATAATTGTAGTGTCCTATAAGTTTTCTCTTTGTTGTTTCCATTATCTCTTTTAGTGGTTTATATCTATTATTTTTGACCCACGTATTGTACTCTTGTAATTTCTTAGCATATTTCTTCTTAGCTGTTTTACGCTTTATCCTAAAGTATTTCTTGTCTTTACTTTTACTACAATAATGAGTAAAACCTAGAAAATCAAATGTTTCTGGTTTACCTAAACCTTTTCTTTTCCTATTTTCACTTGCAAACCTTCCAAATTCGATGAGCCTAGTCTTATCTTTTGCAAATTCTAAGCCACACTTTTTAAGTCTATCTTCCATTTGTTTATATGTCTCTTCTGCAGTTGATTTATCTTGAAAACATATGACCATATCATCTGCATAATTAATTATTTCAATATAGCCTTTGTGCTTAGGTTTTATTTCTTTTTCAAACCAAAGTATAAGTACATAGTACATGTAGATATTGGCTAGTACTGGACTTAGAATTGAACCTTGTGGAGTACCTAATTCTCCTTTTACATATGTTCCATTTTCCATGATGCCTGTCTTTAGAAATCTTTTAATTAGTCTTAGTAGATTTCTATATTTGATATGCATTTCTAAACATAACATCAACTTATCATGGTCAATATTATCAAAGAATCCTTTAATATCTGCATCTAATATATAGCTAGTACACTGTCTTTCTATACAATAGTTTAGATATTTAAGAGCATCATGACATCCTCTATTTGGTCTAAAGCCAAACATATTGTTAGTAAACTTAGGTTCATATATTGCTTCTACAAGTTTCTTTACTGCTAATTGCACTATCTTATCTTCAAAATTGGCTATTGCAAGGCTTCTTACCTTCCCATTTGCTTTAGGTATATTTACTTTTCTAGCTGGACTTGGCCTATAGGCTTTTTTCTTTATCTTTTCTACTAAATTATCTAAATTTTCATCTAGATTACAGTAATATTCATCTTTAGTAACTCTATCAAGTCCATTTGCTTTATTACCATCTAATTCATCAAAGCACTCTTTTAGTAGTTCTTTGTTTATTAAATGATATATAGACGTAAATACCTCTTTAGGTCTTTCTTTTGCTATCTGATTTATTCTTGCTATTTTAGTTGTCATTATTTAATCCCTCCTTGTATAGTGATAATGTTTCCAATAACTTGACCTATATTACTTGAACCCCTTTCCTCCTCCATATTTATTGATATGGTATCATCAGTACTATGAATTCATCTGACTACCTATTTCTCTTCTAATATATCTTATCTTTTTTAGGATTTGTATATATCATACCTTTCGTTCTTTACTTTACCATAGGCTCATTGCCGTTTGGATTTAAAGGAAGAAATAGGTTCTCACTGGTCATCGTATAATCATTGTATACCATGGTTAGGTCTTAGACCCCGTAGAGTTTTAATATTCCTTCCCATATCGTAGTATTAAATGTTGCATTCTGTAAAATCGACCACATCTGCACTCTATTTTTATGTCAAATTTCGAGGCTCAATACTAACCCTAGTACCTAACTGTCTACGCTTAAACTAACTGTTACCAGTTTTGCTCCAAGACTCGCTACTAGCGGTGCGGGTACACCTTACTAGACAGGATTTCCACCTGTTAAATTACACGACCTTCCCAGTCGCACCGATTATTTTGACATAATAATTTTAGCATTTCATATCTAATTTTAGGCTCTAAAAGATTATTTTTATAAGAATATTTAGCACCAGTGGGGACAAAAATTATCTTATCAACGTAGCCTTTCTTAATTAAAGTTAAGGCAATTTTTTGATGCATGTTATGGGGAGGATTAAAGCTTCCTCCAAAAATACCTATTTTCATTATTTAACACACTCCTAATAGTTAGAAATGGTTAAGGAGATTTAAAATACTTTACAATTTAATTTAAGATTTTTATTTATGATTAATTAAAGCTAATATTTTTTCTTTACCATTTTTAAGAGGTTTTAGAGATTCTTTATTATGAAGAGCACTTATAATTTCAGCAATATTAGAAGAACAGTCAACAGTATGAAACCAAGGATTATCTTTGTATTCATCTTTAATATAAGATAGATTGGTAGTATATAATTTAGAGAAATAATCTTTTTCATAGGCTTTATTAAATTCTGCTACGCCTTCTGTGAATAAGGCAAAGGTGGCGGTAAAGTAAATGTTGTTAGCACCTTTTTCTTTTAGTTTTTCTCCAACTTCTAACATAGAGGTCCCTGAAGCGATCATATCATCAACAACTAAAATATCTTTACCAGTAACAGATGGCCCCATATAAGTATGTTCAACAATGGGATTTTTTCCATCAATAACTTTGGTTAAGTCTCGTCTTTTGTAGAAGACACCTACATCACTATCTAACATTTCAGCATAATATTTAGCTCTTTCTGTTGCTCCCATATCAGGACTAATAACTAGTAAATCATGTAATTTTTCATTAGTTAAAATATCTTTTAGAATACTATTAGTGGGATAAAAATTTTCAAAAGGAAGGTTTGGAATGGCATTAGCAACACTAGGATCATGAGCATCAAAAGTTATAAGTTGATTAACGCCAAGACGTTCTAGGTCTTGTAAAGCCATTGCACAATCTAGTGATTCAAAGTTCTTTCTTTTATGTTGTCTTGACTGATAAAGTAATGGCATAAAAACCGTTATTTTTTCGGCACAGCCTGAAAGAGCAGAAATTATTCTTTTGATATCTTGAAAATGTTCATCAGGAGAAATATGGTGGGTAAAGCCATGCATTTTATAAGTCATACCATAGTTTCCAACATCACTTAAAATATAGATATCTTTATCGCGGGCTTCATCGGCAATAGTTACTTTCCCTTCACCATTAGAAAATCTCGTTTCTGTTATGGGAAGAAGATAATTGGTTTCCTCATGCTGTAGTTTTTGAAGCTTGTAATTTACTTTTTGACCCATTCCTTCCATATTTTTTAATACAATCAATCTTAAATTATTCATATTTACCTCTTACTTTCTACATTACAGATTATTATCTGTTATTAACAGTGTATTTGTAACAATTAAACTTGTCAATAATTTTTATAACTCTTTTAAAATTTCGTCATAGTTTATGTCAATATCACTAGGAAGGCGAAAATCGCCACGGGGAGAGAGACTAACACTACCTACTTTTATACCATCAGGGAAACAATTGCGTTTAAATTGAGAGGTTGTAAAGCGTTTTATAAATACCGTTAACCATTTCTTTAATTCATCATTACTAAAACTATCTTTAAAAGTAATTTTAGCTAAAAAGTATAATTTTTTTAGGGAAACTCCATATCTTAGAAAATGATATAGGAAGAAATCATGTAAGACATAGGGGCCAATACTTGATTCAGTTTTCTGGATAATATTGCCAGCGACATCTTTTGGTAGTAATTCTGGGGAGATTGGCGTATCTAAGATATCTTTTAAAATTTCTTTTTGTTTACCACTACTTTCATCTTTACAGAATGCAACTAGATATCTAACTAAGGTCTTGGGAATAGAAGAATTGACAGCATACATACTCATATGATCACCATTATATGTACACCAACCTAGAGCAAGTTCTGATAAATCACCAGTACCAATAACAATACCTTTTTCCATATTTGCAATATCCATTAGAATTTTGGTTCTTTCTCTTGCTTGCAAATTTTCATAAGTTATACTGCGGTCATCAGAAGGAAGATTAATATCTTTCATATGTAATAGACAAGCTTCTTTGATATCTACCTCTTTTAAAGTAGCACCATGAATTTTAATTAAGTCTATGGCATTTTGATAAGTACGATCTGTAGTACCAAAGCCTGGCATGGTGACAGCGATTATATCTTTTGAGGAACGATTTAATTTTTTTAAAGCTCGTAAAGTGATAAGAAAAGCTAAAGTTGAGTCTAAACCACCAGACATACCAATTACACATTTACTGTTTTTTAAGTGCAGTAATCTTCTAGCTAGAGCGAATGAGGCAAGATCTAGAATTTCTAACATTCTTGTCTTTCTTTTTTCTTCATTATTTGGGATAAAGGGATACTGTTGATATACTCTTGTTAAATTTTTTATTTTATCTTTAACCGAAATATTAATAATATAGTAATCTTTATCCTCTACTTTACCCATATAACTACTATTCTTACGTCGATCACTTGCTAGTTTTAAAACATCAATATCAGAATAGATAAGGGTGCTTTCTAGATTGTAAAGTTCATTATGAGAAAGTTCTGTACCATTTTCATAAATCATAGCAGCCCCACTAAAGACAAGATCAGAACTTGATTCCATTAGGCCACTTGAACAGTAAACATAGCTTGAGATTGTTTTAGCTGATTGCATACCAACAAGTTTATGACGATATTCATTTTTACCAATTATTTCATTACTACTTGATAGATTGAAGATAATTGTCGCGCCATATAAGCAGTGATTATTACTAGGAGGAGTAACAGCCCATAGATCTTCGCATATTTCAACAGCAAAGGTAATTTCTTTCATGTCTTTATCTCTAAATAAAATGTTAGGAGAGATAGTAATTTCTTGATTTAGTAAAGTGGTTTTTGTTTCTTTTAAATCTTTACTTGATTTAAACCATCTTTTCTCATAAAACTCTCCATAGTTAGGAATATAGGTCTTAGGAATAGCACCTAGTATTTTTCCTTTACTGATTACAACAGCAGCATTAATTAACTGATTATTAAATCTAAGAGGCATACCAATGATACTAATAAGATCTAAATTTTTAGTTTCTGATAATATAAGTTTTAAAGCAGTTTCAGCACTTGTTAATAGGCCATCATTTAGAAAAAGATCACCACAAGTATATCCTGTTAAAGCTAGTTCTGGGGTGGTAACAATATTAATATCATCTTGGTCAGCTTTAATTAACATTTTAATTATTTCTTTGGCATTTTCGAAGGGATTAGCTAGATAAAGTTTTGGAACAATAGCTCCTACTCTAATAAATCCATATTCTTTCATTTTTTCCTCGTATAATCAATCTTATAGAAATATTAATCTATTTGATTGATCCCTTTCTATTTATATTTTTTGATTTATTAT
>CALVIR010000047.1 GCA_944331915.1 uncultured Bacilli bacterium
AATTCTAATGTTTCCAAAGCTTTATACAGCATTATCAACTATTAAATAATCTTTCCGATAAATTTAGACTCCGTCAACATAAAAAACATGAAAGTTATTTAAATATAGTCTTAACTCCCAAATATTCCGGAAAATACTTTCTTCCTACTGCCATACTTGCCTTATCATCATCAATTGCTAAATCATATTCACCAACTAATTCTACCACTTCTCCACCAAAGTTCTTTTTATAATTAAAAGAATTCTTTAGTTTATTATTAGGATCTGTAATATCCCCAATCTCATATAAATTATAATATCTATAATTGTTAAGCAGTGCATACTTAATCATCTCATAATGCATCGTATATGAAGCATCAAGTTTTGCATATTGATCAAAAATACCTCCATATAAAGCTAAAACCTCATTACCAATGGTAATAAACAAGTAAATACCCATACTATTTTCTTCTTTACAACTAGCAAAATAATCTTTTTCTTGTTCTAATCTTTTTATTTCTTCTTGCATAGCAAATTCTTTTTCAATAAATGATTCTTCTTTCATTAAAGAATGATGATAATTATTTATCCTTTCTTCTTTTTTTATTAAAAGCTCCTGAATCATTTTATTTATATTAGAAATAACCTCATTTTTATTAAAGTAAACCTCCATCAACTGTAAATATTTATCTGTAAAACAGCTGTGTAAATCTTCAAAAAAGGTCTTCGTAGGCATAATTGTTTTATATTTTGTGCTTTCCTTATTTATTATCTCTAAAAGTTTCTCAATTTCAGTGAACTCTACTTTTCTAATTTTAAAACCTAATCTTTCATTTCTTCTGATAATTTGCCTTGCTTTATTACTAAAATTACTACTAATATCTGTAAGAGACGTATTTTTTAAATTAACTCGGCTTAACCATTTTGGTTGAATACCATCATCAACTTTTGTAAAAGAAGCATTTCTTAAATTTATCTCTACAAAGTCATTATAGACTCCACCTTCAATTATATTCCCATCTTTATCACGATCTCTTAATAAAATATAAGGATCAATCTTTAAGTATATTCCATGTTTCACTTTAATAAATTCTTTTACACAATCTGTAAACTCTTTAAGTAAAGTTTCATTTTTATAATCAATTAAAAATCCTCTAGGTGCGTAAAATAGTCGTCTTTTTACATTTTTTGACTCATAAGAAAGGAGTAAACTAGCTGCTACGATTTCCTCTTTTATAAAAGCTCCTACATAATAAGCATGAAATTTATCTCCTTCCATAAATCTGCCCCAGAAACTTGTTTGTTGAAAACTACCTAAGGGATGATTAAGTGCATAATTATCAAATACATTTTTTGTTATTTCTCTAAGTTCCATAACCTCACCTCTATCTTCTTAATTATACAATCTCCTTTAAAACTTTTCAATAATATGATATTATAATAAAAGAAATTGGAGGAACAAAGATGGCTAAAGTAAAAAAGAAAAAAGAACTAAAAGAAAATTCCTTTATTAATGGAGCTTTTATTGCAACTCTAGGTATAGTTGGTAGTAAAATTCTTGGTATGCTCTATGTAATACCATTTTATGCCATAATTGGAGGTCAAGGTGGAGCTTTATATGGTTATGCCTATACAATTTACAATTTATTTCAGTCTCTATCTTGTGCAGGAATTCCTAATGCAATTAGTAAAATTATAAGTGAATACCAAACTCTAGGCTATTACAATGCTAAAGAAAAGGCTTTTAAACTAGGACGTAAGCTTGCCATTATCATGGGCTTTACGATTTTTATTATTCTCTTTATCTTTGCTCCAACTATTGCTAACGCTATTCTTGGTGACTTAGAAGGGGGAAATACTCTTGCTGATGTTACGATGGTTGTAAGAGTAATTGCTACTGCAATTTTAATAGTCCCAACTTTAAGTATCTATAGAGGCTATTTGGAAGGTCACAAATTCATTACCCCGCCATCTATTAGTCAAGTAATAGAGCAATTAGCCCGTGTTATTATTATTGTTGCTGGTAGTTATCTTGCTATAAATGTCTTTAACCTAACACTACAAACAGGAGTAGGTATTGCTGTTTTTGGTGCTACCGCCGGTGCTTTTGTTGCTTATTTCTATCTTTTAGATAAAGTAAAGAAAAATAAAAAACAATTAGCTGCTAGAACTATTGAGACTAATGAACCCTTAATTAAAACAAAAGAAATATTAATTAAAATCTTCTGGTATGCTTTACCTTTCATTATGATAGATGTATTTAAATCATGTTATGACTTTATTGATATGACAACTCTAGTTAAAACTATGGTAAATGATGTTGGTTATACTACAGCTCAAGCTGAAAATATTATGAGTGTCATTTCTACCTGGGGAAATAAGATAAATATGATTATTGTTTCTATTTCTACTGGTATTATTGTCAGTTTAATTCCAAATTTAACCTCATCAGCAGTAAAGAAAGATAAAAAAGATATTCATCATAAGATTAATCAAACTCTTCAAGTTTTACTTTTCATCTCTGTTCCTATGACTATTGGACTATCTATGTTAGCAACTCCAGTTTGGTCCGTATTTTATGGTAGCAACTCTCCTTATGGAGCAACAATTATTGCTTACTTTGTCTTTGTAGCTTTAATAATATCAACTTATACTGCATTAGTTTCAATTGTACAAGTTTTAAAATACTATAAAGAAGTTTTAATCTCTTTAGTTGTTGGAGTGTTAATAAAGTTAGTTTTAAATGTTCCCCTAATAAATCTTTTCCATAATTTAGGCTTTGTTCCTGTCTATGGTTCCATAACTGCTACTATCTTAGGTTATGGAGTAGGTATCATCCTATGTCTTATTTTCCTAAGGAGAAAATGCCAAGTTAGTTATATGCCAACATTAAAATTATTAGGAAAAATATTAGTAGCAGATCTTGCCATGATTATTATTTTATCTTTATTAAAATTTATCATTCCTATCTCATCAGACATAAGAATATTAAACATCCCAATTATTGCTATTTACACCGTCATTGGAGCAATAACATATTTCTTCGTCACTCATAAATTTAATTTAATAGAAGAGGTATTTGGGAGTAAACTAATAAATAAGATAACCAAAAAATTTAGGAGGAACTAATATGTATCTAAAAGAAATTACAAAGGAAGAGTTTACAAATTATGCCAAAAATAGTCCATACCGTACTTTTATGCAAACTGTAGAAATAGGTAAGTTAAGAGAACTTAATGGCTGGACCGCTTATTACTTAGGGCTATATGAAGATAAAACCTTATTAGGCGCTACCTTATTAGTTGGTAAGAAAAGACATTTTAATAAATATGAATTTTATGCTCCAAGAGGTCCATTGGTAGATTATAACAACCAAAGTCATCTTACGACCTTTTTAAAACTATTAACCAATTTTGTCAAGAAACATCATGGTTATGTTCTAAGAATTGATCCTTATGTCATAAATAAAGAACGTGATGGCAAAGGTGAAATAATAGAAGGAGGTCTAGATAATAGTAATATTATTAAGGATATTGAAAGTACTGGTTTTAAACTCTTACCACTTGCTCAAAGAGAACAAGTATCTTGGATGTATGTATTAGATATAAAAGATAAAACTGAAGACTCAATATTAAAAAATATGAAACCTAATACAAGAAATACTATTAGAAAAACTTTGAAAAATGGGATTGAAATAATTGAACTAGAGAAAAAGGACTTAAAAGAATTTTATAAAATCATGGAAGAGACTGGAAAAAGAAAAGGTTTTGCAATTAGAAACTTAAAATACTTTGAGAATATGTATGACCTATTCAAACCTAAAGACGAAATAAAATATCTTATTACTAAACTAGACTTAACTAAACATATCAATCTTTTAGAAGAAGAAAAGAAAGAAAAAGAACAAGAAAAAGCTAATTTAAAAGAAGCAAAATATAATGACGGTAAAAGAAAATCTTTAACTGATGCTATTAATGGTTTAACTAAAAGAATTAAAGAAGCGGAAACCTTAAAAGAAAAACATGGTAACATTATAACTTTATCAGGTTCAATGTTTATTATGACTGATCCTGAGATTATCTACTTATCAAGTGGCAATTATGAAGAATTTATGATGTATAACTCTCAGTATCTAATTCAATGGGAAATGATAAAATATGCTATTGAGCACAACTTTGCAAAATATAATTTTTATGGTATTCCTGCCACCTTTGATAAAAATGATAAAGACTATGGCATCTATGAATTTAAAACTGGTTTTAATGGTTATGTTGAAGAATTAATAGGTGAATTTATCATTAAAACATCTAAAGTTTATTACCTAATAGAATTGCTTCATAAAATAAGATCATAGGAGTAAATTATGAATAGTAAAAATATAAATGAACAACTAAAAGACTTAAAAACTATCTTACTAAAAAATGATCTATTAAAAGAAATATTGCTTAGATTAGAACACTCAAACTTAAAAAACTACTATGTTGCTGCTGGAGCTATCAATCAGACAGTCTTTAATCATCTTCATGGTTTTCCTTTAAATAAAAATATTAAAGATTTTGATATTGTCTATTATGATGATGACTTATCATATGAAAAAGAGGATAAAGTTATAAAATATATACAAAATCTTTTAAAAGATTTAAATATTAATGTTGATATCAAAAATGAGGCTAGAGTTCATCTTTGGTATAATAAGAAATATAACCAAAATAGAGCACCTTATACAAGCCTCGAAAATGCTATTGCAAGATGGGGAACAACCATAACTTGTTTAGGAGTAAGACTTGAAAATGATGATTTAATTGTCACGGCTCCTTATGGCTTAAACGATCTCTTTAATATGGTAATTAGACCTGTAAAAACAGATTTTACCGAAGAAGACTATAATGAAAAAGTAGCAAAATGGCAAAAATATTGGCCCAAACTAAAAGTCATACCATGGCATAATTAAGAAAGTAGGGAATAAGATGATTTATCCAGAGTTTTTAAAAGAAAAAGATACTATTGGTGTAACCGCTCCCTCAGATGGAATAACTGATAAATTAAAATTAAAAAGACTAGATAATGCGATCAAAAGTTTTAAAAAATTAGGTTTTAATATTAAAGAAACCCCTAATGTTAGAAAAAGTTTTAAAGGGAGGAGCAGCAGTAGTAAAGACCAAGCTAAGGAATTAGAAAGCCTTTATTTAGATAATAATACAAAAGCTATAATCTCTGCTAGTGGAGGAGACTTTCTTCTTGAAATGTTAAGTGAGTTAGACTTTTCTCTAATTAGAAACCATCCTAAATGGTTACAAGGTTACTCAGATCCTACAGGTTTACTATTTACTATTACGACAAATCTAGATATCGCTACTATCTATGCTGATAACTTTTGTGTTTTTGGAATGAAACCTTGGTATAAATCTTAAAAAAATAATATAGAAATATTAACAGGTAATATAATAGAACAAGAAAGCTTTCCTAAATACGAAAAAGAAAAGAAAGAAGCTATAACTGGACTAGAAACCTACAATTTAACGGAAAAGGTATTTTGGAAAATTTTAACCAATGAAGAAAATATTAATATTAAAGGTCGTATGATAGGTGGCTGTCTTGATATAATTACTGATTTATTTGGTACGAGATTTGATAAAACTGAAGCCTTTCTTGAAAAGTATAAAGAAGATGGTATTATCTGGTATTTTGATATTTGTGAATTATCAAGTGAATCTATTATTAGAATTCTTTGGAAATTAAAAGATAATGACTGGTTTAAATATACAAAAGGGCTCCTTTTTAGTAGATGTACATTTACGACTAGTTACTATGATATAACTTATGAAGACGCTATTAAACATGCTTTACAAGACTTAGGTATTCCTATTATTATAAATGTCGATATTGGTCATGTTTCTCCAAGAATGACCATAATTAATGGGGCTCTAGCAACAGTAACATCAAGTAATGGTAAAGGTAAAATAAACTTTATTCTAAAATAATATTTAATAGAGGTTTAAAATGATTTATGAAGATTTAATAAAACAATATGAAGAGTTATCTACAGAAGATAAAAATGCCCTTTTAGTCTATAAGTCTAGATTAGGTAGAGCGATTAACTCTATAGGTAATAATGATTCAGAAATTGAAGAAATTTATGAACAATATAAAAAACTTTTAGATGATCCTAAAAATATTTTTATGGCTTATACTGTCTTTAAAGATATTTCTTTCACTACTATTAATGATTTTAAGACTAGTCTAATTTCTATAAAAGAAAGATTAAAAACTGTTGCCTCAAAAATAACTTTACCAATTGATATTACTGTATATCGAGCTTTATCTATCAAAGAAGATGATAATCTATTCCCCCTTGCTAAGGACACTTTAATATCTACCAGTTTAAACATAAGTGAATGTAATAAATTTTTTATCTTAAATCAAGGATATAAACATTATCTTTACCAAATCGATCTAAAAAAATCATCACCTCTTGCTCTTTGTCCGTATGCTATTTTATTAGATAAAAATAATAATCACCTAATCTTAACTCAAAGACAAGATCAAGAAGAGATTATTCTTTCTAAAGATAATTATGATTTTACCACTAACTTTATTACAACTACCACATTTTATAATGATGTAGCTTTAAATATTATCAGTCTAGATGCCAAACCTAAAATTAATACTAGAAACCACAAAAGATGACCTCAAAAGTCATCTTTTAATTATATTTTTAATTTTATGATAGAATCCATAACTGATTTTATAACTATGATACCAGAAAGGACTAATTACAAAATCAAACTCTCCAATTAACTCCACAACTTGTCCTCCAAAGCTTTTCTTAAACAAATATAAGCCTAGAAGGGGATTATTCTCACTGAAATCTCCCGTAATACCATAAAAATTATACGTTTCATAATTATTTTCTAATGCATACTTAACTCCTGCAAAATGTAGTGTATATGCTGACTGAAAACTCATTAATTCTGCTTTAGATCCTCCATATAAAGATAAAACCTCATTCCCATAAATTAAAAATAAAATCCCTCCTAAAATAGGTTTCTCTCCATATTCTTCTTTCATATCTTTAGCTTTTTCAATATTTTTTTTCAATCTCTTAATCTCATTCTTTTCAAATTCTTGTTTACTATGATATTTTTTCTCATTCATCGGTTTGCTTTTATCTTCATATTTTTCCCGTCTTTCCTTAATTGACTTTTCTAACTCGGCAATTTCTTTTTCTGTATTTTCAATCTCTTCATCAAAATTAACCTCAGCAACTAAAATCTTAAGGATTCCTCTATCATGTAAACTATCCCACATATTTTGATAATAGGAAAGGGGCCGATCAATAAACTCCCGTCTTTCTCCTGTATGCTGCATTATATCTTTAAAAACAGGTAACTCATCTCTTGTAATTTCTCTCACTTTCACGCCAAGACGTTCATTTTTTCTTAATATTTGTCTTGTCTTAGGATCCATATCCTTCATGATATTATCAATTGTTTTGTTCTTAACTGTAATCGTATACATCCATCTAGGCTGTAACTCTTCTTGCATTAAATTAAACCCAAAATGTTTATATCCTAATTTCTTTAAATTACCAACTGCTTGACTATTATCAATACCATTTTCCACTAAATTTCCATCAATATCTCTTTCTTTATACATTACATAGGGATCTATTTTTACAAATATTCCTTTTCTTTCTTTTACAAATTCTTTAATTTTATCTGTAAATTCTTTCAATAATTTAAAGTTAAGATAATCAATCAAAAATCCTCTAGGTGAATAAAACATATACTTTTTAACAATTGGTACCTCTTTCGCTAGCAATAAAGCAGCTGCTTCTATCTTGTCATTTTCAGCAACCAATCCTACAACATAATGTTTCCAACCATTGTGCTCTTTTAGTTTGGCCCATCCTTCTGTTTGATGAAAAGTTGATTCCTTTGTTGTTAATGAAAATTCTTCTAACTCTTTAAAACTAATCTCTTTCAATCTCATTTTTAAGTTCCTTCTTCTTTCTTCTTTTTATTATATTTCTATATATTGGTACCAACTTGGTAAAGGCAAAGTAATAAAATGGACTAATGACATAATCGAATTCTCCCATAAATTCAATGTAGTCACCACCAAACTTCTTTTTAAACTCATGAAGACCTAATCTTGGATTATCAGGGCTTAAATCTCCAATTGTACCAAATTGATCATATATTTTTAAGCCTCTATTTTTACAAAATTTCAAGTGCTCATAATAAGTATTATAATTAACATATGTCTCGGTTAAAATATTATGGTTTCCTGCATATAGTACCCAAGCTTTGTCACCATACTCTAAGATTAAATGTGCTGATAATGTTACAATCTCTCCATATTCTTGTAAATAATTTTTATACTTTGCTATTTCTTCCTCCAACTTATCTTTCTGCCTAGTTAATTCCTTAAGTTTATTTTTAGCACTCTTTGATAAGTTATCCTTAGGTAAAGCCTCAATCTTTTCTAAAACCTCTTCCCTATCTTTTTCTATAATTTCTAATGTAAGAGGAATATTTACTTTTCCAAGGAATAAGGTTGCTTTATTTTCTTCATTAAACAACTGATAAAGTGTTTTATAGTACTCTATATTATAAGAAACAAAATCTTTTCTTGACTCTGTTAACATCATCAAATGATAAAAAGTTACTAAATCATCCGCAGTTCCAATTTCTACCTTTGTTGCTAATCTTCTTGCTTTCGTAATTCTTTGTTTTGTTGTCTTCGAAAAGTGATCTTCAATTTCTTCCATACTTTGCTCTAAATCAATTCTAAATGTAAACCTTGGTTGCATTGTCTCAAAGTTCTTTGTAAACCCTAAATGTTTATATCCAAGTCTTAATAACTCATTATAAATCTTCTTCTCCTTCGCTTCTTCTAAAGTAACCTCACCCTTATAGTTTTCTTTTTTCCAAACAATATCAGGATCAATCTTTACATAAATAGCTTTTTCCTTTTTCGCAAAATTGACAATCTCTTCTGTAAATTTATCTAATACTGTAAAGTCCTTAAAATTAATGACATATCCTCTAGGAGCATACAAATAACATAGACCAAGTGGTAGTTTTTTCTTTAAAAGCAAAGTAGCTCCTACTATTTTTTCCCTTTCTTTAAGTCCAAGATAAATTGGTGTTAAGCCTCTTTCTTTTTTTACTAACTCTCCCCATTCATAAGACTGGAGGAAATGACTTTTATAAGGATTATTTTTTACAAATTTTGTATATTCATCTTTTTTAAGTTCTACTAAGTTCAATCTAATCACCACACTATCTAAATTATAGTTTATTCCTAAGTACCTTGTCAATTTTAGTATAACCAAAGGGTGTAAATTTTTTTTGTAGGTAAGATAATGAATTTTTGATATACTTATTATACAAGGAGTAGTAGTATGTAT
>CALVIR010000048.1 GCA_944331915.1 uncultured Bacilli bacterium
CTTAAAAAAGTGAATCTGTGGATAACACATTTTCACTTTTCTTTATTAAGTTTTATTTTTACCTAAACTCAAAGTAATTTCAAAGTGTTGAAAAAAGTGTTAACTTGTGCTAGAATATGCCGAAAGGAGATTTTGAGTATGAAAGAACCAAAAACAAGAGAAATATTAGATAAAAATATTGATTTATTAGAAAAAAGAATGGATGGAATTATAGATTATATTAGAAATAACCCTAATAGTGATCCAAATGCTTATGAAATGAACGATATAATGTTTGCCTATGCTGATATTGGCTTTTTTTGGAAGAAAGTTCGATGCTGAACCTTATGGATTTTTGCAAGATGAAAAGTATAAACAGTTAAGTACTAAATTCTATGCAATCTTTTCTTATCGTCTACCTCAATTTATTTCTGAAGAACAAGGGTTAAAAGCAACTAAGTTATATGAGTATTTTAAAGAGTCTACACACGAAATAGTAACATTAAATAGACTTGGTAATGATGAGGAAACAAAAGGATTATTCAATTCTCTTTGTGGGGTGAATTTATATGTTCATCAAAGAAAAAGAGATTTAGCAAGAGAAAATAATTTAGATGCTGTTATTTATGATAACGAATATGAGAATACAGCTTTGACTTTAAACCTTGAAGACTATAAAGATGAAATTGGTGAAGGCAAAAGAGATAGAGATACTATTGCTTTAGATATGTATCAAGAAATTCAAGACTGTTATCAAAAGACATTAGCAGATGCTAAAATAAATAATAATACTAAAAGAAAATATAGGATAGATTTTCAACTCTACCCTATTTTTTTTTGCTCCAATTCCAATAAATATTTTTTTTGTTCCGTACTACCTACATAAGTACCAATATCATTTGCATCTTTAATAACTCTATGACATGGTAATAAAATAGGAGCAGGGTTTTCTTCAAGCACTTTCATAACTACTTTTTCCATTTCAGCATTGCCCATTTTTTGGGCAATTTCTTTATAAGTCATTACTTCACCATAAGGAATATGACTTACAATTTCTAATATTTTCGCTTCTAGTCCAGACAATAAATAATTATAAAAAGAAAAGGATTCGAGTTTACCTTGAAAGTATAATTCTAATTCCTTTTTTATTCTCTGACTAAGCAAATTTTCATTACTACTTTCTTCTTTATCAACAAAACTAATTGATAAAACAGCATAATCACTTGTATTAATTCTAATTAAACCAATGGGACTTTCATAAAAAGAAAGATAACTTATATGTCTCATACTACTACTCCTTAAAACAAATTAACAAATAAGCTATAGAAAATTAATGTTAGTGGTTTAGCAAGCAAGATTATTATAACAAATTTTTTTAGTGTCATCTCACTAATTCCAGCGATATAACAAAGTAAGTCATCTGGAGCTCCTGGTAAAAGGATGCCCAAAAAGAAAATTTTTTCGAACTTTTTATCTTTAATATATTTTAGATATTTATTGATAGTCTCTTGTTGAAATAATTTTTTGATTAAAGGTAGGCCAAAGTTTCGACTTAGTAAATAAGCCATAATACTTCCTAAACATAGACCTACATAATTATAGATAAAACCTTCAATAGGGCCAAAAGCAAGAACTCCAGCTAAACATGATGCTCCTCCTGGAATTACTGGGAAAACTACTTGCACAACTTGTAAAAGAAGAAAAATGACTGGACCAATAAGGCCATAACTTTTAATCTTCTCAACAAGAACATCTTTACTAGTTAAAAGATTCATCTTTAAAGCATAAATAATGAATGCTACTAGTAAAATTGTAATTATAATTGTAATAATGACCATCATTTTTTTTAGTCTTGTATCATTTTTCTCCATAAGTTGCCTCCTCTAATATTAACACATATACTATGAATAATTACAAGTAATTTTTATAATTATTACATTTTTTTAAGGTTATCTTGACAATATTACTGTTATTAGTGTTACCTACTCTCCTATTTTTATTACTTATTTTCATCTTTTTCTTTAGACATATTTACACTATGGGGAATTTTATCCCAAGATAAATCTTTGGTTTTTAAAGCTAAATACAAACATTTAATGTAACTAGCAAGGAAAAGAGGATTATAAAATAAGACTTTCAGTTTCATTTTTCTTTCTAATCGTAAATTATCTTTTTCTTGTAAGAGTAAAATTCCTGTAAATATAACTAAGGAAAGATAAATGATAAAAAGGATAAGAAAGAATTGACTTACTAAGGGTATAACTGAGACTTTAATTATTGATTTTGCTATAATTTGATAAAGTAAATTAGTAAGATATAATATTAGACTAATTACCAATAAAACAAAAGGTTTAACTCCTACTAAAGCAGTATAAACAGATGGATAGTTATTATCTTTTAGGCTAGCTTTCTTTTTTAAGGCTTGATAATATATTGTTCTAGCACTAAAGTAACCTTTTACCCATCTTGTTCGTTGTTTAAGTGTTAAAGCATAATCAGTAGGTTGCTCATCAAAATATTTTGCTTTTGCATTGTAAGTTGTCGTTAAATCATTTAACACCGCATAAAGACTAAATTCATAGTCTTCTGTTAAACTATTAAAAGGATAGCCTCCTAGTTCTTCTAAAATTGTTCCTCTTATATAAAAGCCTGTTCCACTTACAGTTAAACAAAGATTATGTTTTAGTTTATAATTATTGCCTAAGGTATTAATCATAGAGAATGTTAAAGAACTAGAAGCTGCATAGATATTAGTGTTACCATTTTTAGTATTACGATATCCTATTCCAACATCATAACCTGCTTTATAGCTCTTTACCATTTCTTTAAGAAAATTACGGTCTAAGACATTATCGGCATCAAAAATAAAATAAGCATCATAATGTTTACCAGAAGAGATAATCTCTTTAACCGCATCGTCTAAGGCATAGCCTTTCCTTTGTTTAGTTAAATCCTTTCGATAAACTATATTAATTTTACGCTTTTTAGCAATCGCAACAGTAGGATCTTTTTTACTTTCTACAATTATATAGATATCACTAGACCTAATCTTATAAGTTTGTTTTTTTAGACTATCTAAAAGATCACTAATTACTAATGATTCATCACGAGCTGGTATTAAAATAGCAAAAAGAGGATCATCTTTTGTTTTCTTAAGTTTTATCTTACAACCTCTTAAAGCAATGACATACTCTTTAAATAACATATAACTAGCACAAAAAACTAAGACTAAACATACTAAAGTAATCATTTCTTTTTATCCTTTCTAACATCAAAACTCATATTGGGAAAATTTTTCGCTAAAACTGGATCAGGATAGACTTTATCATAAAAGTGTCCTACAGGAGTTAGTGGTTCAATATTGTTTCTTCTAAGAGCACTTCTAATTAAAGCTGTCCAAGAAATAGTCATATCTATTACTAAAAAGATAAAGATGATATAGAAACAGATGTTACCGAATTTAATAGGTATCTTTTCTATTTGTTCAGAAAGAAAAGGATAAACTATTTTTACAAATACTAAAGCAAAAAAGCCCCAGACTAACATAAAGGGAATGGTCGTTCTCCCATTGATATTTAAAAAATGATCACTATAGTTCCAAGAAACAGTATGGGTAAAAGTCTCTTGTAAAAAACTAATGAGATATTCAAAAGTTCCACCACCTAGAGCACCTAAAATAAAAGTTTTAAGATTAGAATAATTTGGTTTTGCTAGGAAATAAACTAATAAAACAGCACCAGCTCCATAAATAGGACTAAATGGTCCATAAATAACGCCTCGCCTTAATTCCCATACTAAATTACCCGTTTGTAAATAGGTTGTAATTAAATTTAATATTTGCTCATAGAAAGCACCAAAAATAGAACCAATTACAAAAATAAGAAATAATTTCTTAAAACTATAACCTTCTGCAAATACTTTCTTGTTTTTACTGCTCATACTACTTACCCCTTCAATTTGTTGTTATTTTATCATATATTATGAAATAAAGCAATAAAAAGCAACCACTTAGTAGTTGCACTTGTTAATTATAAGGAGCATTAATGGTTATCTATATAAGTAATTACCTCTTTAACTGTATTATTAAAGTTATTGTAATCAGTATCAAACCATTTTATATTAAATTGATGTTTAAAGAAAGTATATTGTCTTTTTGCATAATGTCTAGAGTTCTTTTTGATATTATCTTTAACCTCATCAAGACTAATTTCATTCTTAAAGTAAGGAATAAATTCTTTATAACCAATTGCTGTTTTTAAAGCTTTAGAGTTTTCATAGTATGGTCTTAAAGAATTAATCTCTTCTAAAAGTCCATTTGAAAACATGGCATCTACTCTTTTATTGATTAAATTATATAGATTGTCTCTTTCGGTTGTAAGACCAATAAAATAGGTATCAGGATATAATAAAATGTTACCATTCGTAGTTGTTTCTTCACCATTTTCTAATTTATTAAGGAGTCTTACTAGTCTTACTCTATTATTAATATGAGGTATATCTTTTATCTTATATTTTTCTATTTCCTTAACTAAGTCTTCATTACTTAAATCATCATAGGACTTTGAACTTGTTCCTTCTTTAAAAGAGTAATCATATAAGGTAGCTTTCAAGTAAAGTCCTGTTCCTCCTACTAAAATAACATTTTTACCTTTAGTTAAAAGGTCATTAATTAAAGCTCTCGCTTCTTTTTGATAGTTATAGACTGAATAATTAGCAGTTATTTTTACATGACTAAGCAAATGATGTTTAACTCCATTCATTTCTTCTTTTGTTACTTTAGCAGTTCCAATATTCATTTTTTCATATACTTGCATGGCATCAAAGTTTATTACCTCTGCATTATAGTATTTAGCAAGTTCTATACTTAGAGATGTTTTACCAACAGCAGTTGGTCCTAGTATTGCTATAATCATTTTATCACCTATTATAATGTTCTCATCACTAAAGTGACAAGTGTTCTTTTCTAAATTTATTTGATTATTTAAATTTTGTATTCCAGAGAATACAAAATTGGTGTTTTTTTCTTTTTTGTATTTCAATTCTATTAATTCATGGCTCTTTTAAAGAGGCGCTCTAAGTCATAATTACTATATGTAATAATAGTAGGTCTTCCATGGGGACAAGTAAAAGGATTATCACATTTTCTTAAGTTATCTAATAGTACTTTTGCGGTTTCTAAAGTTAGATAATCATTCGCTTTAATACTCATCTTACAAGCCATAGTGGCAGCAGTTCTATAGATGAATTTTTCTTTATCAAATTCACCTTTTTCTAAAGTAATGGCAATTATCTTTTCAATCGCTTCTTTTTCGTATCCTTCAAAAAACCAAGTTGGATGATATCTAACAATTAAAGTGTTATCGCCAAATTCTTCAAGACCAAGACCAATTTCTCTTAATAGATCAAGATGTTCTTTAATTTTTAAAAATTCATCTTTAGAGTATTCTAATTTTAAAGGTACTAAAAGATCAATGGTTTTAAAGTCATCTTTCAAAAGGGCATTTAAGACTTTTTCATAATTAATTCTCTCCGCTGCCGCATGTTGATCTATGATATACATACCACTAGCATTTTCAGCGATAATATAGGTTTTATGAACAATTCCAACAGGTATCATTTCTTTAATTCGATAAGTTTCCTTTGTAGCTGTTTCCTCTTCTACAACCTCTTCACTTTTAACCGATGTTATTTTACTATCATTATCAAAGTCATATGCTAACTCTTCTATCTTAGGAACTGTTTCTTTAACCTCTTCTTCTTCCTCATCATCTAATTCGTAATTAAATGTAGTGTTTGGTAAGGAGTCTTCAATTTCATAAATAGTATTTAAATCTCTAATACTAGCATGAGGTACTAATAATATTTCTTTTAACTTAGAACTTATTACTTTGGTAATTAATTCTTTTAAACTATCCAGTTTTGAAAACTTAATATCCATTTTTTGAGGGTGAATATTTATATCTATCAAAATTGGGTCAACATCAATATTTAGGACAATCATCGGATATTTGTCTTTTGGAATATAAGTGTGATAGCAGTCAATTAGACATCTATTTAAGTCATTATTTTTAATAACTCTCCCATTAACCAACGTTGTAATAACATTTCGACTTGTCTTCGCTATTTCTGGATATCCAATATAACCAGAAATAACATAGTCATCATTTTCCCCACTAATTTCAATCATCTTTTTCGCTACATCTATTCCGTATATGGCATAAATAACTTTTAAAAGATTACCATCTCCTGCTGTATTAAGGAGTTCTTTCTCATTATTTATTAAGACGAATTTTATATCAGGATAAGACAAAGCCATTTTATTGACATATTCGACGATTAAAGCTAGTTCAGTATAAAGATTGCGTAAATATTTAAGACGGACAGGCGTGTTATAGAATAAATCTGTAACCTCTATGGTTGTCCCTTGGCTTAAATCACATGATTTAACCTCTTTAATTACACCACCATCTAAATGAATAAAGGTTCCTTTGCCATCTTTACTTGTCGTAAGATTAACTATAGAAACAGAAGCAATGGAAGGTAAGGCCTCTCCTCTAAAACCTAAAGAGGAGATATTGAATAAGTCATCAAGATTTTTTAATTTACTAGTAGCATGTCTTGAAAAAGCTAGTTTCGCATCATCTTCATCCATCCCAATTCCATTATCACTAACGACAATACTTTTAGTTCCTGCTTCAATAAGGGTAATTTTAATATAAGTACTCTTAGCGTCAATTGAATTTTCTACTAGTTCTTTAACAACATTTAAACATCTTTCTACAACCTCTCCTGCTGCTATTTTATTAGCAAGTATTTCATCCATTACTTTTATAACACTCATTAATGCACCTCACAATCTACATCCTTAGTTAATCTTGGGAAACTACTAATATCTCTAGAACAAGCATCACTTTTATAATTGCTACATGATAGACAAGCATCGTATTCAACCATCATATTACTAGATGTATCAGCTTCTCTTGTGACAATTGCATAACTATTAAGGTTACATGTACCTCCTGAGGTAGGACTATGGGGATCTTGTAACTCTTCAATATAACCTTCACAAATTAGCTTTGATACATCAATGACAATTGATTTGCCAACATCAGGTATAGAACCTGTATGATCAAGTAAATAGTTAGTTGCCCCTGTTTTGATATTTTCCTCAAAGTCTTCATAAGTGGCATTTCGTGCTCTTCTTAAGTATTGGGATACCCCCATATAAGCAAGAGACATTAATATTCCTAAAATAATGATTACTGCCAATAATTCAACCATTGTAAAACCCTTTTTATTCATTTTTATCATCCTCCTCATGTAATGTTTTGTATAATGACTCTGCTACCGTACTAGTTACTACCTCACTTAAATCTTCAAGAGATGCTTCTTTCATTTTCTTTAAGGAACCAAATTTTTTTAAGAGTTCTTTCTTGCGCATCTCTCCAATTCCTGGTATTAAATCTAAGTAACTTGATAATAAACCTTTACTTTTAATATTACGATGATAGGTAATTGCAAAACGGTGAACCTCTTCTTGAATTTTTGATAGATAAAGGAAAAGGTTACTATCACTTTTAATATCTAGAATCTTAAAGTTTTGATCTATTACGGTATGAGTACGATGCTTGCCATCTTTTTTAAGACCAATTATTGGAATATTTAAGTTTAAAGAAGAAAGTATTTCTTTACAGACACTAACTTGAGTTTCTCCCCCATCCATAACAATTAAATCAGGTAAAACCTCATTATCCATAATAGCTCTAAAATAACGACGATATAAGACCTCTCTCATTGCCCCTAAGTCATCTTTAACTCCTACACTTATTTTATACTTTCTATAGAAATTTTTCAAGGGATTAAAATCTTCAAAAACAACCATCGCTCCAACATAATATGTTCCAAAAAGATGAGAATTATCAAAGCTTTCCATTCTTGACACTTTCTCGACCCCTAATAGATGAGCTAATTCATCTAGCGCTTCTCTTTTTTTAGTATCATCTTTTTGCAAAGTCTCTAACTCTTCATTTAAGACAACTGAAGAATTTTCTTTAGCAAGATCAACTAGTTTTTTCAAATCTCCTTTCTTTGGAACATGTACTTTAATATTTAAATATTCACTAAGTATTTCAGCATTTAATCCTTCTTGTAATAAAATCTCATGAGCTAAGACATTTTTCTCATAGAAATGAACAATATATTCTTCCATGTCATCTATTTCGTTATCTAAGGTTTGCAAAGTTTCATGATGTCTTCCAAAAAAAATTCCTTCTCTTATAAAGAAAACGGTAATTGATAGGTAATTATCTATTTTGGTATAAGCAAAAATATCAAAGTTATAGTTTTTATTTAAGTCTATTTTTTGTTTAGTAAGAGTAATATCAATATCTGTAAGCATATTTTTTAATTCTAAAGCTTTTTCAAAGTTTAAACTCTCACTAGCTTTCTCCATCTCTTTAGTAATTTTTTCTTTTATAAAGCTGCTATTGCCCTTCAAGAAGCTGGTAATCTCATCAGTCATATTTTTAATAGTATCAGGATCTATCTCTTTAATACAGTAACCTAAACATTCATGAATATGGTAATAAAGGCATTCTTTTTTCGGTAAGTTTTCACATTTACGTAACGGATATAGTCTATTAATCATATTAACAGTCTTTCTTGCAGCGGTAACATTAGGATATGGTCCAAAGAGTTTATGATTTTTCTTTTTTCGAGACACATTTCTTACGACTTTAAGCCTTGGATATTTTTCATTAGTTAATTCAATATAAGGATAGCTTTTATCGTCTTTTAGAAGAATGTTATATTTAGGATTGTATTTCTTTATTAGATTTATCTCTAATATAAGGGACTCTAACTCACTACTAGTTACAATGTATTCAAAGTCATCTATATCTTCAACTAACATAGCTGTTTTCCCAGTTGCATTACCTCTAAAATAGCTACTGACACGTTTCTTTAAGTTTTTAGCTTTTCCTACATAGATAATATAGCCATTTTTATCTTTCATCTGATAACTACCAGGAAGTTCTGGTACTAGTTTAAGTTTCTCTTTAAAATCTTTCACTTTATCACCACCAAAAAAATAAGTTATGTTACTAACTTATTTTAGCTTGTTTAACTAACTTTTACAAGTCTCTATTCACTCCAGTGTTTATATTCTCTTTTTAACATAATTTTCTAACTTGCTTTTCACTTAAACCTGTCGCTTTAACCACATCTTTTAAAGGTAATTTCATAGCAATTAGATTTTTTGCTATCTCTAACTTTCCTTTTTTCAAAGCCAATTCTTCACGATATCTTATCTTGGTATTCTCTACTCGTTTTCTTTCTTCATCCTCATAATACAAACCAACTGTATTAATATCATATGTTATATCTTTTAAGTTTCTTGCAACCT
>CALVIR010000049.1 GCA_944331915.1 uncultured Bacilli bacterium
ACATTATTGGTCGTACTTTTATATCTGTTTTTTCTTTATTTTCCAACAGCTTTTCTAAAACTGTCCGTTACTCAGCCAGACCACTAAATCCATATTCTTCAGCTGGTTTATATCCACTACTATCACTACAGAACCTTCCACCTATTACCATATCATCATATGTCGTATTTCCTAAAGTATTGGCATACCATGTATCTACCTCTCTTTTAACAAATGAGTCTGTTCCATTATCATAGGTATATCCTGTATATTTTGGATCATTATACTCTAAATTATATGGTGTGTCTCCTACAAAGTTAGCATCATCTATTGAACTACCTGTTGCTGTAGGACTTGTTCCATTATAGATTAATCTTAAACTGCCATCTCCATTTGCTCTTATTATCTTCCAGTACATTTTGTCACCGGCGTCTGCCAACTTAATTCGCTCACATGCCTCACTATGACCATCATTAGATTCTGCACAACTCTCTAAACTTTGAAAATACTCACCATATGTACTTGTTGTATGATATACATAATAATCACTTTTATACTCTCCAAATTGAACATTATTATTAGTAACATTTCCTCTAAAGTAATAACTTATTCCATCTTCATCTTCTGAAGCATATAAACCATTTGTTATATAGTCTGGATTTGGTTCTGTCATATTGTCTTCCTCATCATTTGGATCATATTGAGTGCCATCACTTGTGTAATTAAACATATTTTCTTTTGTTTCCTGTAACTCGTTATTAGCGAGAATTGTTTTTGTTGTCTCTGGAACATATTTATCCCCATCTTTTCCATAAACGTTTATTTGGACACTAAACTGTAAACCTCCTCCATCGCCTTGAGGATTATATTCTTCTGTTACATACATTCTAAGACGATAATTATTAGTTTCACTTGAGTTCATACTACTTGTATATAGACTCATCTCTCCTGCTGATCTTCCAGTATAATTATTGGCATTAGTTTCTTCACTATATGTCTCTGGTAACATTAAAGCTTCCTCTGTTCCATCACTATTTAATTTGGTTAGATATAACTTGATATTAGATCCATCTATTTTTCTATCGCTTGTCGTTATATCTTTAGCACTAATCTCATAGTTGATATTGACATTACCAGTGATATTACTTGATATTGTAAAATCAAAGTACTCTCCTTCTGTTAAGCGAACTGTACCTGTTTTATCTGTGGTAGGTAAAGCTCCACTCATATTTATGACATTATCACTTTCTGTATAAGTCATCGTGATTGCACCTGTTGTTATACTATTAACAGTCTGACCTGTTCCTGTATAACTGAATGCGGCATAACTTACTCCTACAACTGCAACTATTAGTAGTAAAATTAAACCTGATACTATTATTTTTTCTTTTCTTCTTTCCATTTCTACTCACTTCCTATTATCAGTATTTTTGACATTAATTATATTGTAACCTATTTTTTTAGTTTTATACCCTGGTTATATAACCAGTTTACACATCAAAAAAAGAACAGAATACCTCTATCCTGCTCTTATTCCATGACGAAAGAAAGTACTTAAATATCTAAAGTACCCCCCCCGTTAACCATTTGTAAACTTAATATTCTTGCCATTCTTCATACCTTCTTTCTACTATTTATTACCATAATAATACCATAAGTTTAGAGTGCTAGCAATAAATTTTTTACTGTAAGTTATCAATACTAGTAATCTTCTTCTTGATTATTATCTTCTAATTTTACTAACACCTCACGTGGTTTAGAACCATTAGGTGGTCCAATTATACCCCGTTCTTCTAATAAATCAACTATTCTTGCTGCTCTGTTATACCCTAGTTTGAATCTTCTTTGTAAAAGTGAAGCACTAGCTTTTTGTGTTTCAATAACAAATTCAACTATTTCATTATATAAAGGGTCATCATATTCTTCTTGTTGAGCCATATCTTCTTTTTGAGAAGCGGATTTATCACTATCTCCTGATAAGTTCATGAAGGCTTGATCATATTCAGCTTTTTGTTGTTCAATAGTATAATCAATAATTCTCTTAATCTCATCATCATCAATGAAAGCCCCTTGAATTCTTTCTGGATCAGACTCTCCCATTGGTAAAAATAACATATCACCTTTACCTAATAGTTTTTCAGCTCCTGTCATATCAAGAATTGTTCTTGAATCAATACTACTTGAAACAGCGAAAGAGATACGACTTGGAATATTGGCTTTAACAACACCGGTAATAACATCGGTCGATGGTCTTTGTGTAGCGATGATTAAGTGAATTCCTGCTGCTCTTGCCATTTGGGTAATACGCATAATAGAAGCTTCAACATCTTTACTTGCTACTAACATTAAATCAGCTAACTCGTCGATAATTACAACGATAAATGGCATTTTCTTTATTTTTTCATCCTCTGGTAAACTCTTGTTCTTCTCATCCACATAAGCATTGTAAGTAGCAATATTTTTTGTTTTTGTTTCACTAAAGACATCATAACGTCTTTCCATTTCAGAAACAATTTTTGCTAAAGCAACACTAGCTTCCTTCGGATCAGTAACGACAGGACGCATTAAATGAGGAACTCCGTTATAACCAGATAACTCAACTTTTTTAGGATCGACCATAACTAGTTTTACCTCATCTGGTTTAGCCCGCATTAAAATAGAACAAATAATACCATTAATACAAACAGATTTACCACTACCAGTTGATCCTGCTACTAGTAAGTGTGGAGTCTTATTAATCTCACACCAAATTACATTACCCATAATATTTTTACCTAATGGACATAATAATTTACTGCCATCAAGACTTTTTGGTACTTTCTCTAAGACCTCTCTAAAGGCGACAGAACTTATTTCCTTATTAGCAATTTCAATACCAACCGTATTTTTACCAGGTATTGGGGCTTCAATTCTTACATCTTTAGTAGCTAAAGCAAGCGCTATTTCACGATGGATACTTAAAAGTTTGCTGACTTTTGTACCTGAGTTTAGTTCAAGTTCATACTGAGTAACAGCAGGACCAATATGAACCTCTACAACTTTACCAATAATCATAAAGTCTTTTAAAACTTTCTCTAATATTTCAATATTTTTCTCAATCTGACTTTGGTCTACACCTTTTTTATTCTTTTTAATAGGATTTAAAAGAGTTATAGGTGGTAAAACATATTTATGTTGAGGTTTTGGTTTTTCTATTTGTTCTTCTGTAACTTGATCTTCTACTTGCTCTTTCTCATCGATTTGCGTATCAACTTTAGCTTTAGTTAATTCATCAATGCTAGAAATAACAATCTTTTTCTCTTCTTCTTTTATCTCACCCATCGCTGGTTCTTCATTACCAGTAATAATTGGTTTCGTCTTACTAAGTTCTTCAACTTGCTCTTCTTTACTATGTCTTTTTGGTATTTTTTCTTTCGCTTTTAAAGCTCCATTTCTTACAAAATCTACAATAGAGAAACCAGTAAACAAGGAAATACCTGCAATTACTAAAACCCAAGCGATTATTTGCATACCTTTAAATGAGAAAAGTAACATAAATAGAACGCCAAAGGTACAACCAATAATACCTCCTCCTATCGCTTCTGGTCTTGCTCCTTTTAAGATATTAGAAAATGATAAGACTAGTTGATCTATGGTCTCACTAAATACTTTGATAGCATTACTGTCATTACTAAGTAAATAGTTTTCATGCATTAAAACTAAGACACCAATAATTAAAAGATAAAAACCTAACATCTTTGTGGTAAATAAATTAGGCCATGAACGATTAATTATTAAGTAAATACCTAAAACAATTAAAAGAACTAATAAAATATTATAAAGTCCTCCCACTAAGAAAATACCAAAAGAGGCGATCATAGAACCAACGGGACCATATCTACCTATTCCTAGTATTCCTGCTAAAACTAAGATAACTCCATAGAGTTCACTACTATGTGAAAAACTTTTTTTTGTTTCTTTTTTCTTTTTTCTTTTTGCCATACTTCCCACCCTCTATCCTAATTATATCATGAACTTTATTTTTTTAAAGAATTTAGTAACAATTTGACATTATTTAATTTTTCTATTATTATATACCTTAATCTTAAGGAGATGAGGGTATGCCTAAAATTAGTGTTGTAGTTCCAGTCTATAATAAGGAGAAGTATTTAGACGATTGTCTTAAATCTTTGACAAGAGAGAGTTTAGAAGATATTGAAATTATGGTAATTGATGATGCTTCAACAGATAATAGTTTAGATATTATTAAGAAATACAAAAAAGAATATCCTGATAAGATAAGAGTTTATACTAATTCTTTTAATAAGGGAGTTGGAGTTTGTAGAAATACAGGGATAGTTTTTAGTCGAGGACTTTATATTACATTTGTAGATGCTGATGACTTTGTTCATCCTGATATGTATAAAAGCATGTATGAAGGTGCTACGGAAGCTGGATTTCCAGAGATTGTTAGTACAAATATCTGCTTTGTTAATGAAGATGAAAAATTTGGAAGGAATTCTGTAAGTGGCCGAAGATATAAAGGCACATATTATTATTTACCAAGTACAGAAGATGTAATTGTTTATGAATCACCATCTTGTTGTAATAAATTATTTAGAGCTGATATAGCAAGAGATATTAGTTTTCTTGAGGATAAAAGATGGGAAGATTTTGGCTATACTTATGGAGCTTTATTTAGTTCGAAAGGTTTACTTAAATTTAATCACTATGATTACTTTTATAGACGTAATGTAGAAGATAGTAGATCTATGGCTAACCAAGATATTAATCCTGATATTTTAGATATTTTTGATGTTAATAAACAAATTGAAGAAGCAGCGAGAGTTCATGGTAGTTTTAATGCTTTTAAAGAGGAAATTAGAATTGTCCAAATATCTAACTGTTTTAACCGGATAAGTGAGGTTTTAACTTGGGATATACCAGCGAAGGAGAAAATAGAAATTGTTACAGATTTAAAACAATTAATAGAATTAGAATATGGTAATTATAAAAAGTATGACTTTGGACTTTTGTCAGCTAAAAGTAGTATTATGGATGCAGAAATATTTGATGATTTAGATATTCCACAGCATAATGATGATAATGAAGAGACAATTAAAAGAAGAATTAAAACTAACATAAAAAAAGTAGGAGCTTAATTTGAACTTGAACTCCTACTTTTTGCTTTCTTATTTTTACGATGATAGAACCAGATGATAAAGCCAATAACTAAGATAATTAAAATTATTAAGATAATATGAGAAGCATTATCAATAAAAGCTAAGATTGCATCTTTTTTATCTCCAGCAAAAGCTCCTACACAGACTAAAGCCGTATTCCAAACAGTACTACCAATAGTTGTATAAAGTAAAAATTTAAACATTGGCATTTCACTCATACCAGCAGGAATACTAATTAAGCTTCTTACTATAGGAACAAATCTACAGAAAAGAACTGTTATATTTCCTTTGGTATCAAACCATCTGTCAGCTGATTCAATATCTTTAGGTTTAATTCGTAATAGTTTACCATATTTACTAGTGACTATTTTAATTAGCCGTTCTTTATTTAATATTTTTCCAATAAAGTATAGGATTAAGGCACCTACTACAGAACCTAATGTAGCCGCGATAATAACACCAACTATTGTCATATTACTACTAATGACCATAAAGCCACCAAAAGTTAAGATTAACTCACTAGGTATAGGTGGAAAAACATTTTCAATCATGATTAAAAAGAAAATTCCTAAATACCCATAAGAATTCATAATATCTGTTATAATAGTTTCCATATTGTCTCCTTTTCTATTAGTTATAACTGTATTATATCATTAATATTTATTCTCTTCATTATTTATTTACATAATTATACTTTAATGTGTAAAGTTTTTATATTTTTTCATCGTCAATAAGACCTGTTTGAACAAATCGAATGATCTTCTTTATCTCATTAATAGCAAGTTCTCTTAAGGTGTTATCTGTTATAACTTTATCAAAAGATACTAAAGAATCTTCTTTAAATTGATATATTAAGTGACAGTTATATCCTTGTAACTGTTTCTTTAACTCCATTCCTATTCTTCTAAAATGGATTTGATTAGAAACTAAGATAATAGTCTTATTAGTTAAGAGATTATTTGCTTTTAATATTTTAATAAAGTTAGTAATATTTTCTTCTGTTGTTGTAGATTTATCTTCAATTAAGATATCCCTTTCTTTAACTCCTATTTCTAATAGATGTTCTTTCATATATTCTGATTCATTGAAATCACCGTTTACCCCTACTCCTCCTGTTACTAGAACTTTATTAATATTTTTGGTTTTTAATAATTCTATCGCTTTACTTAGTCTTTCATCTAGCAGAGGTTTTATATGACAACCAAAGATAATAAGACAATCTGCTTCTTGAAAGTCTTGCGGTTTAGTTGCAAAAAGAACTCTTTTAATTGTTTCGTTAGTAATATTTTCTTGATTAATTTCTGTTATTAACATCGCATTATTCCTTTCTATTTCATTATACTATAATAAACATCACTAGCATAGGTAAAATCTGCTATTATTTTAAAGTTATCAATATAGTTAGCTTTTTCATTTTTATAGTTTAAGTAGTAAGCATGTTCCCACATATCCATATTAAATAAGGGAACATAGCCTAAAGATTGGGGTAGGTCTTGATTAGATAGATTAATTATAGCAAGCTCACCTTTATCATTAATAACTAGAAAAGTATAACCTGAACCTTTTAAATCAAGAGCTTTTTCTTTAAATTTAATAAAGAAATTGTCAAGAGTCCCATAAGTTTTTTCAAGGTCATCTTTTAGTTTTCCAAAGGGCAGCTTAGCTTTAGGATTAATACTTTTAAAATAGAGATTATGATTTAAGACACCGCCAAGATTATAAAGTATATCGGCCCTATCCTCTTTTTTAAAATCAGAAAGATGATAAAAAAGTTCCTCTATAGGATAACGATAATCATAGTTATTCGCTTCTAGTAGAGCATTTAATTTATTTAAATAATTTTGTTGATGTTTGTGATAATGTAGTCCCATAGTGTGGGTATCAATATATGGTTCTAAGTCTTGAAACAAATAAGGTAAAACTGGTAATTTATACATAATATTCCTCCAATATAATCTATGTTTTGGAAAGAATTTTGCTATTATATTTAAAGTTTAGATGTTCTTATAGGAAGATTGGAACCATTAGTATGACTTAAGTTTGCAATTTCATTTTTATAGCATGCAGTTAAGTTTGTAAGAGTATTATCATTTATTTCTATCTTGCCATTATTAATAAGAGGAAGATCTAAAGTGGTTAAAGATTTTAGATCTCTATCCATAGTTAAATCTGTCTTACCTAGAATAGTAATTAATGAAACTAACTGTTTGATATTAGTTTTATCATTTTCTATTTTATCATGTAAATCACTTGCTAAAAGAGTGCCAATAACATATCTTTGCCGTTTAGGAAAAGATAAAGCACCATTTTTTACAATATCATTTAAATAGTCATAACCATTTTTAGAAAATAGTTTATAGATTTCACTATCTTTATCCATAGAGTCTAAATAGTTTAGTAAGATATCTTGATTAAGACAACCATTATTTTGTTGGTATAATTTTAATAAAGTATGTTCGAAAATAATAGCTGCAGCATCATCTTTTACTGCTAAAAAGCGGTTGTTCTTTCTAACTTTAATTTCATCTTCATCATAAAGAGTATTTTTTAAAAGGTAATCTTGTAATAAAAATTCTATTGTTAAACTTGTTGTTTCGCCTAGAAACTGTTTTAGCATACTATCTTGATTTTTAGGTTGGCTAAACTTATGCGTAAATTCATGAGCAACTGTATAAACATCATCTAATGTTTCCTCATAATCTATTATAACTAAACCATCTTTTCTTACTATAGAGTTATTGTTTTGACATTTTGGTATTTTATGAAATTGAACAGAATACATCCTTTTATTATCATAGATATTTTCCTCTTGTAAAATATTTTGAAACATTGAAGCATATTCTTTATTTATACTTGAGAAAAAGTTTTTAACAATTTCTATAGATAACTCAATGGGAACTTTGGTTTCATAATCTTTATATACTGTTAGATTTGTATTTTCAGTTATTATAGAGGATAACATTTAAATAATAAAATTGATCAATAAGACCTTATCAATAAAAAAATTTTTTATAGTTTGATTTAATTTATCATAGTAATTCATATTATACCTCTTAACTCGTTATTTTTTAATAGCTGGAGAATATATTTGTTGATAACTGTCATT
Organism: uncultured Bacilli bacterium; assembly: GCA_944331915.1. GTDB lineage: Bacteria > Bacillota_I > Bacilli_A > RF39 > UBA660 > Onthousia. Next base: position 8,248 of record CALVIR010000049.1, read on the forward strand.
AATTTCTTTGATTATACTACTATATTTTCTTTCGGTATTAAGACGATCTTCTACAATTAAATTTCTAATTTCTTCCTTATTTTCATCACTTATTTCAATACCATCAGCTTTTTTTATATATTCAATCTTTTCTGGACAAACTGCTACTGTAATACCATTAACAATTGCTCCTTGGTTTCTAAATCTATCAATATAAATATTAGCCATCATAGAAACATTTTCAAAGGTGGTTGGTACATTATCTTCAGCTAGTAAATCTTCAGCATATGAATATAATCTATTAAGTTTTGCAATCTGTCTATCATAAATACCTATCCTATTTTTATAATAACTATCTAAATTTGGTTTTCTAACAAAACGTTCAAAATAATCATTTATTTTATTTATATCTAACTTATATTCTCGTAATAAAAGTATTGCATCACATCCTTCTTCTCGAGGTGTTGCTTCTTGGCGCATATATTTATCTAGAAATAACAATTCTAATTCAGGAATAAGATAACTTTCCCCATCATAGATAACTGTATCATAAGTTTTATCCATATTTGATAGTTATTTGATGGGATGTGTTTTTATGTATACAGTAGAAGAATATAAAGTTTCAGAAGAAGAATTAACTAATTTATTAAAATCTCTATTAAAATTAAATACAGAAAAT
>CALVIR010000050.1 GCA_944331915.1 uncultured Bacilli bacterium
TGGGGTGAAATAGAAAAAATAGTAGTTAATGAAATATATCATTAACTACTATTTACCTACAAAAAAAATTTACACCCATAACCAAAAAAACACAAATAACTAAAAAAAGAGCCAAAGCTCTTTACATCATATATTTATCATTATTACTGCTACTTCCATATCCTGTATTTTGACTATCATATCCTCTTGGTGTAATCATAGTTGATTCAATTCTATTAACTCTATTTTCTAACCGTCGCATTTGCCGTTCAAGTCTATTTACTTGATTTTCCAAACTATTAATTCTTTGATTCATACTATTAGGAAACATTGGTCCTGGTCCCATTCCTTGATTATTCATACCAGGATTCATTGGCCACATTGGCATTCCTTGATTCATGTATTTTCATCCTCACTTTCAAGATATTATATTCTTATTTTTTTAAAAGTATGCTACACTATTATTACTGGAGGAGAAGTATATGCGACTTAGAAATGTCAAAAATAAAGATGACATCCTAAATTCTTGCCCTTATTTAATTACAAATCCAAGTACTTATAAAGGCAACTTTGCATCTTTATTTAACAATAATAACCCTATTTATCTAGAAATAGGTATGGGAAAAGGTAAATTCCTTTATGAAAATGCTTTAAAAAATAAAGATATCAACTATATAGGTATTGAACGCTTTGATAGTGTTCTTGCCAAAGCAATAAAAAAAATAGGAACAGGATTACCCAATCTAAAAGTAATTAGAATGAATGCCTTAGATATTGATACCGTCTTTTCTAAAGAAATATCTCTAATATATCTAAATTTTAGTGATCCATGGCCTAAGAAAAGATGGCAAAATAGACGCCTGACTAGCCCTGTTTTTTTAGCAAAATATGAGCAAATATTTAAAGATACTAAACGAATAGAAATGAAAACAGATAATCAAAATCTTTTCATCTATTCTCTAGAAACTTTAAGTAATGCTAATTATCACTTAAGCGATATCTCTTTTGATTACCATCAAACTCACTCTGATATTATTATGAGTGAATATGAAGAAAAATTTCAAAAAGAGGGGAAAAATGTCTATCATCTTTTTGCACAAAAAAAGTGACAAGACTATATAAAATCTGTTATAATACTTTAAAGTAGGAGGTGTAGTTTTGAAGAAAAAACTAATATTAGTCACCATAATGCTTCTAACCCTAACAGGTTGTACGAACCTCAATAATATGAGTATAGATGAATTAACATCCACTTTGCTTTCAACAGATAACACTTTAGCTAATAATGTTTTTGATGGTTACAAATACTATATTCCTAAAGGGTTAAAATTAGATACAAAAGATGAATATAATGCTGTCCTATTAGATGAAAATAATAATCGTTATTATTTCTATATAGATGTTATCAGTTATTACAATGAAGAACAACTAGACTATGAGGTTAATAAGGACGCCTATTATTCAAAAGAACTTATTTATAATGATACAATTGGCTATTTAGAAATAACTGAAATAGGCAAAAATGGTTATTATTTCATTGAATATATGTATAATTATGGCAAGTTTGAAGCTTATGTGAAAGAAAATGAGTTAGAAAGTGCTATAATTAATATGAGTAGTGTTTTATCGTCTCTTAAGTTTAATCGTAATGTTTTAGAAACACTAATTGGTAATAAAGTTTTAGATTATCAAGAAGATACCTATAATGTTATGACTCCTAAAGGTAATACCGCTACTGAAGATACCTATCTAGAATATGTAGAAAAATATGGTACTTATGAAGGTTATGATATTACTAATAAAGATGAAAATATTATAAATATAGAAGAAAACTAGAAAGGCGGAGTATAAGCTTATGAAATTATTGGATAAATTAAAAAATGCTCTTTTTGAAGAAGAATACGTTGAGGTAGAAGAGAAGAAAGAACCAAAGAAAAAAGAAAAACCAATCGCTAAGAAAATAATTCTCGACGACCCTAAACCTAAGAAAGAACCTAAAAAGGAATCTGTTATTGTGGAAGAAGAAAAAGAGCCTGAAACAAGAGATGATCCTAATAAAAATTTTAAGTTTAAAGCAATATTAGAAGATGATTTTATTGATTTAGAGAAGAAAGAACCTAAACCAGTTGAACCACCTAAAGAAATAAAGAAAGAGGTTGGAAAGCCTAAAGAGGTACCAATCTATCACCATGAAGAACCTAAAAAAGAGGTTAAAATTTACGGTTCTAATAAAACCGAAGATAACTTTAAAATTCATGAATATGGAACTTATAACAATCAAAAAGAGAAAAAAGAATTCCATCCTTCTCCAATCATCTCTCCAATCTATGGAGTCTTAGATCAAAACTATAAAAAAGAAGAAATTGTTACAAAAAAAGAAATACGTCTTACAAGTAGTTATAAATCTCGAAATATAGACGTAGATAGTGTTCGTGCTAAAGCTTATGGTAATGCTGATGATATCTTTGATGAAGAATTGACATCAAGTAAAAAGACACAAGAAGCTTTAGAAACTGAAAAAGATAAAGATTATGTTATTAACCCAGATGAGGTAGAAGAAGTTGATACCATCAAAGAAGAAGAAAGTCTTCTAGATATAAGTAGTGATAATACTCCAGCTGTTCCTAAAGTAACTATGGGAGATGCTGAAGAATACTATCAAGACTTAGGTTTAGAGTATAATATTGACTATAAAGATGCCGCTCATGAAAAAGCGACAGGTAGAAGAGTAGATTTAAGAAAATTTGAAGAAGATGACTATCAAAAAGAAGATGCTGGCTTAGAAGACAACCTATTTGATTTAATAGATTCAATGTATGATGAAAAGAAAGGGGAATAATTTGTGGAATTATTAGGAATCATTTTGGATAGTCTATTAATAGTATTAGTAATTATTCTAATTTTCCTAGCTATAAAAGCTTTAGATACTTTAACCAAAGTAGATGCTATCTTAGATAGTACAAAAGAAAAATTAGATAGTTTAAATAATGCTTTTAAACTAGTAGATACTGTTACAGATAAGTTAAATATTGTTACTGATACTATCGTTAGTAGTGTTGTAGCCTTTATAGGTAGTATTTTTAAGAAGAAAAAGGAGGATGATATTGATGAGTAAAGGCAAAGGTATTGGAAAATTTGTTGCAGGAGTTGCTATTGGAGCTGGTTTAGGTATTCTTTTTGCTCCTAAGAAAGGTAGTGAAACAAGAAAAGACCTAAAAGACAAGCTTGATAATGTAGTAGCAAAAATAAAATCATTAGATAAAGAAGAAATAAAAAAGACTTTTGAAGATAAAGTTGAAGAAATAAAAGCAGAACTTGAAGACTTAGATAAAGAAAAAGTCTTAAAAATAGCTAAAAAGAAAGGTGAAGACATTAAGAAAAAATGTCAAGACTTAGTTAACTTAGCTGTTGCTAAGGGAACACCAGTTTTAGAAAAAGCTGCTGAAGAGTTAAGACTAAAAGCTATCGATGTTGTTAGTGATGTCTTAGAAAAATTAGAAGCTAAAGGTAATTAAGAATAAAAAGGGGATTATAGTAAACTAACTACTATAATCTCTTTTTCGTTACATATTGCTTTTTTTTCCAAATAGTGTTATAATATGGGCACAAAAACAAATTGGGGGGATAATAATGAAAAAACATAAGGTTAAAATAGCTAGTATGTTAGTATTAGTTTTAACACTTACACTAGGAGCATTTTTTATAACTGGAACTAATGCTGCTACAAGTGCTCCACAAACATTCACTGCTGATAGTGAAAAAATTCTTGACGGTTATGTTGACAACTTTGGTTATGGTAAATTAACTAGTAGTTTAGGTGGTTATGTTTACTGTCAAAACTATCATTTGAAAATTCCATATGGTATAACTATGACGCTTGATGGTGAAGCACCTGCTGGTTATGCTTACATTTTAGCTAATGGTTATCCTAGGGTTAATATAACAGGTAACTCTGATATGGATTACTATATCACTCAAGCTGCCATTTGGTGGTATATGGATGAAATAACAGGCTCAAAAAACTTACCAGATACCTTTAAAACAACAGGATCTGATCCATATAATATAAGACAATACATCGTTAAGTTAGTAAATGATGCTAAAAATGTAACTGGTTATGCTACACCAGCTTTACAATTAACAAATAATGATGGTGCTCTTCACTTAACTAGTGACCAACAATACTATGAATCAAACGCTATTGGTGTAGAAACATTAAATATAACTGGTAATTATACCATATCATTATCTGGTGCTCCAGAAGGAACTAAACTTTTAAATGCTACAACTGGTGTAGAAACCAATTCATTTGGTCAAGATGAAACATTTAAAATTAGAATACCTATCAATAACGTTGATCCAGGTACTCTTAATATCAAAATAACTGCTACTGCTACTGGATCTATCAATAAAGCTTATAAATATAAATCAAGTGATCCAACAAAACAAAGTGTTTTTGGTTCCTTACTATATCCAGAAACCTCAACAGTTCAAGATGAAACAACTGTTAGTCTCGATACAAGTAAAGTTACCATTGTAAAACTTGATGAAGAAACAGGTAAAGCTTTAGCGGGTGCTACTTTTGTATTAACTGATAGTACTGGAAAACAAATTGCAACTTGGACCTCTACCACTAATGCTTACGTTATTAGAAACTTACCAAATGGTACTTATACCTTAAAAGAAACTGCTGCTCCTGAAGGATATATCTTAAACGATAAAGAAATAACTTTTGAAATAACAGATTCTAATCGTAATATCTTAATAAATGTTAATAATAAAGAATATGAAAAGAAAGCAACTATAATAAAAATAGATGCTGATACTAAAGAACCTGTCGCTGGTGCTATTCTTGTAGTTAAAGATAGTGAAGGCAAAGAAATAACTCAGTTTACTACTACTGATAAGCCATATGTTCTTGAAGACTTAGAAAATGGTACTTACACTGTAGAAGAGCTTAGTGCTCCTGCTGGTTATGAAAAGACAGATGAAATTTATAGCTTTACTATTGATAATAATAACCGTGATGTAAAAGTTACAATTGAAAATAAAGCTATCACTAAATTAGTTAACATCTTAAAAGTAGATGCTACAACTGGAAAACCTTTAGCTGGAGCTGTCCTCGTAGTTAAAGATAGTAATGGTGAGGTTGTTGCAGAATTTACAACAACTGAAGATCCATATACTATTACTGATCTTGAAGATGGTACTTATACTGTTGAAGAGATTAGTGCTCCAGATGGTTATACTAAAAGTGATGAAATATATGAGTTCACAATAAGTGATGATTCACCTACTGCTTTAGTTGTTTTTGAAAACATTGAAGAAGTTGAAGTACCAAACACTGGTAGTAATAAATCCCTAATTAATACTTTATTTGGAAGTATCCTATTAATATCAGGAGTAGGATTCGTTTACTACAATGATAAAAAACAAAAAGTTAAATAAAAAAAGAATCTCTCCTAGTACCGTTGCTCTTATTGGAGCCGTTATCATAACTCTAGGGGGATTCTTTCTTTTATATAATTTCATCGGAGAGCGACGCCTATATGCTTATGATTATATGAATAACTTACTATCAGAAAATGAACCTGAAATATACGATGTTACAACTGAAGAACTTATCTCTTCCGGTGAAGATAATACTTTAACAGAAGAAGAACCAAAACAAGTTGATACTGAAACTTATCTTGGTTACTTAGAAATACCAAAAATAAAGTTTAGAAGGGGTTTTTACAATCTTGATTCATCCTTAAATAACGTTGAATCAAATATTGAAATTATTGAAGGTAGCAGTATGCCTGATGTTACAGGTGGAAACCTAATAATTGCTGGGCATTCTGGAACCGGTTGGAAAGCATTTTTTAGAAATTTATATAAATTAGAACTAGGCGATACTTTAACCATTACTTATAACGGTTTAAATTATACCTATAGAATAACTAATATTTACCAAGAACCTAATACAGGAACGATTGCTATTAGACGTGATTGTACTAAAACAACTGTTACGCTAGTAACTTGTACTAAAGACGATTCTAGTACACAAACTATCTACATTGCTGAGCTAGAAGAAATAAAATAAAAGGGGGTGTTAGTAATGAGTCCATTATCATTATTTAATCAATTACAGACTGTCTTTAACTTAATTACCTCAAAAAATGTCTATTTAATGATATTAGCACTAATTACTATCTTAATTATTTTCTTTGTTACCACAAACGGTTCTAACCGTAAACAAAGTAAAAAGGCTTATATCTTTCTCTATTTAGCTGCGATTATCTTTATTGCTATTCAATATGGAGAAAGTATTCTAACAGTCTTAAGCTATGCTGTTAATGAAATCTTTATCAATTATTATTTTCCTAATATTGTTATTTACTTATTAATGTTATTCACATCCAACATAATATTGTGGAAAACACTTTTCAAAGATAATGTTGACCGCAAATTAAAGATTATTAATTCAAGTGTCTTTGGTATCTTACTATATCTGTTCATTCTTGCTATCGCTACCATAAACAGTTTAGAACTTGATATCTTTAGTATCAGTGAACTCTATAGTAGTAATACAGTTAGAAGCCTTCTTGAACTTAGTATGTTACTTTTCACCTTCTGGATTGCGGTCCTAATAATCTATCATTTTATTAGAAAATATCAATATAAACATAATATTATTAAGACTGAAGAGTTTACTAATTACACTATTATTGATAACTTTAAGATTGATAAAGCGATAAAAGTAACAAAGCAACCTCTTTATATTCAACCAGCTGTGGAAAAAGAGCCACCAGTCCAAGTTACTACTCCAAATTTTGCCGATCAATTTACTTTAGAAGACTATAAAATAATGGCTAAAATTCTAAAAGAAGAAAAAGAAAAAGCTACTAAAGAACCTGATATTAGTAATTCTTTAACCGAATTAAGTCGCCTTTACCAAAGTCTAGAAGATTAATCTTCTAGCTTTTTTGTTTTAAACTAAAACCTCTCGCATATAATTTATTGGTGATAAAATGTTAAATAATCAAACTTTTTTAGAAGAATCTTTAAATGCCAATTTGTTTTATCTAAGAACACTAAGAGATTTTTGTATCAATATAGAACTATCATTTTACGGTCAAAATGAATATTCCTCTAAATTTGCTGCTTTAGCGACTAGAGCTCAAGATTTAGGTCGTGAGCTAATTACTTACTTAAATGGGGAGGTTCCTCGAGTTGCCATAGAATATCAAATTTACTTTACAGACTACACCTTAGGTTGTGAAAAATTAACTGAAAAATTATTTAACCTTAATCTTGCTACTGATATAACTATGGACCAATTAAACTTAAAAGCAGGAGACTTTACAAATGCTACTGCTGAAACTATCGCTGATATTGAAAGATTAAATGAAGAAGCCTTAAATATAGCTACTGAATTTATAAGTGATGCTGAAGAGATAAAAGACAAATTATTAGCAAATGAATTATTTTCCTATTCCTATCCAACCTTATATGACTTTATGATTAGAACTACTGAACTTTACGCTAATGAGTTAACAAGATTAAATCAAAAACTAGCCAAAGATCCTATCTATACTATAGATAGTGAATATAACTATAATATTACTATTAATGAAATTGTCAGCTTCTTACGAGGCCTAATTGATACTGATGCTACAAAATATATAGAGCCCTTAGATCAAATTTTAAATGAAGATTATCCGGCCTTATTAAATGCCTATAACACCCTTCCTTTATCTCCAGAAAATCAACAGACTTTAACTAATAACAGTATTGAATTAACTAGGCGTATAAGACTATTAATAGCAGATATGTTGAAAGATTTATTAGCAGCCAATCTTTATTTCATTATAGAAGCTTTAGCAATAGATAATTTCTATCGTAATGTTAATTATTTCCTCTATATCCTCACTATTAATACAAATTTTCAAGAAAATAATGCCTTTAGATAAGAGCTTAAAGCTCTTTTTCTATCCGATAAAAAGTTATTGACAAACATTTGTTCAAAATGATAAACTTAACTCATTACTAACTACAACTAATTATAAGGGTCAATTGAAAAGGTAAATGCAACTTTGAAAGATTAACTGCAACTTTTGAGTAAATTATTGATAACAACCAAAGAG
>CALVIR010000051.1 GCA_944331915.1 uncultured Bacilli bacterium
CTAAAAATAGTTTTCCTCTTGTATGTGGGGGAGATCATTCTATTACTTATGGAAGCTTTAGAGGATTTTATAAAGCTTAGGTAAGAATAATAATGGTAAATCAAAGAAAGAAAAAACATTCTTAATTATTTTTGGTATCCTTGAAATAATTCTCATGTATGTCTCAATGGGATCTATGATTGGATTGCCAGTTTTTGATTTTTTGGATATGAACAAAGCACCAATTAACTATACAATTTTTCTTACTTTTTTGACATCTCTATTTATAGTTTATGGTTTTGATATTATAAAAAATGGAATTTTAAATCTAATTAATAAAATGCCAAACATGGATTCTCTAGTAGGAATTGGTGTAATTGTAAATTTCCTATATAGCATGTACTTTGTTATTTTAATTATATTAGGTCATACTAATTACGTTCATAATCTTTATTTTGAAAGTTCTGCTACTATTATTTTCTTTGTTAAATTAGGTCGGTTTATTGAAAAGAAAAATAAGATGCATGCTGCTGATAGTATTAAAAACTTAGTAGAAATAACGCCTAAAAAAGGAATTGTTAAAAGAGATGGAGAAGAAATAACAGTAACGATTGATGAAATAAAACCTGGTGATATAGTTGTTTCTAAAGCTGGTGATAGAATTAGTGTTGATGGGATAATTACGAAGGGAAATACTTATGTTGATGAGACTTTCTTAACTGGAGAAAGTAAACCAGTAAAAAAAGAACTTAACTCTAAAGTCTTAGCAGGTAGTTATAATTATAATGGCTACATTGAATATAAAGCTACCTCAGTTGGAAAAAATTCTAGTATTTCTAAAATTGTAGATTTAGTTGTTGAAGCTACTAATTCTAAACCTAAAATAGCCATCTATGCTGATAAAATTAGTTCATATTTCGTTCCCATGATCTTTTTAATTGCTATCATCACTTTTATTATTCATCTTATTCTAAATCATCCATTAAGTCTAGCGATTAATTCTCTAGTATCAGTTCTAGTTGTCGCTTGTCCCTGTGCTTTAGGACTTGCTACTCCTTTAGCTATCGTACTTGCCATATCATATTGTAGTAAGAACGGAATATTAATAAAAAATGGTAATAGCTTTGAACTTATAAACAATATAGATACGATTGTTTTTGATAAAACTGGTACTCTAACTGAAGCCGAAATGAAATTAGTTGCTGGAATATATCAGAAGGAAGATTTAATAATTCTGCAAAACTTAGAAACAAATTCAAATCATCCTCTTGCTAAAGGAATAATAAATAAAAGTAAATTTCCTCGTTATAATGTAGAAAAGTTTCAAGAGAAAGCTGGTCTAGGTATAAAGGGCATTATCAATAATACTCTATATTATGCTGGTGGTAGTAACTATTTAGCAAAAAAGAAATTAAAGAACCCCTTTATAGATCAGAAAATCTATCAAGAAAATTCAGCTAACAGCAAAGTTTTTCTTTTCACGGATGAAAAAGTATTAGCAGTTTTCTTTCTAACTGATCCGATAAAAAAAGACTCTTTTGAGATTATAAAACCATTAAAAAAACTTAATAAAACAGTTGTAATGCTCACAGGTGATAACAAAGAAATTTCCTCACACGTTGCTAAAGAACTTTCCATTGAAAAAGTAGTAAGTGAGGTCGTACCATCAGAAAAATTAGATTTTATTGCTACAGTAAATACAAATAATAATGTTATGATGGTAGGGGATGGTATTAATGATAGTCCGGCCTTAAGAAAAGCTACAGTATCTATTAGTGTCTTTAAAGGTACAGATATTAGTGCTGATTCGAGTGATATTGTGTTATTAAAAGATGATTTAAATTTAATTAATAAATTATTTTCTATTAGTAAAAGAACCTTTAGAATAATTAAAGAAAACCTCTTCTGGGCTTTATTTTACAATATTTGTATGATTCCCCTTGCTACTGGTTTTCTTCCTATTAAACTTAATCCTATGATAGCAAGTATTGCCATGACGTTAAGCAGCATTACTGTTGTTTTAAACAGTTTTAGATTATTAAAAAAAGCTCATTCTAAGTAATATTTAATCTTAGAATAAGCTTCTACTAGTTCTTCTTCAATTCCTTTCTTACAATTTGCAGGCGAAGGAGAAGGTAATTTTATTGCAACAATTCCTGTATCTTTAAATAGATATTTATTATAAAGATCATAGGCTTTGGTACCTGTTGTAAAAATTGCTTTAATTTTACTATTTAGAATAATTTCATTTACATCATTTGGAACAACATTTTTAATACTACTATCACTAGAAGATTTTATATCACATTCTTTAACAACATCAAAAAGTGCAATTTTATGGCTTAAGAGAAACTGTTTTCTAGCTTCGTTATTAGCTTCAATTTTCTCGTGAAAAATTTTTTCTAAAGTGGGAAAGAATCTATTTCTTGGATTAGCATAATAAAAATTGTCTTCTCTTGATTTAATAGAAGGAAAGCTTCCAAGAATTAGTACCTTTGATTCTTGATTATAAATTGGATCTAAAGGATGTATTACTTTCATTTTCTCACCTCATGTGTTAGTATAAATATAAATAAATCTTTTGTAAAGAAGGGAAAATATGCAAAATATTAATTACTTATTTGCTAGTTTATCTAAATCAAAGTTTAGAAGCAGTTTTCATCTAAAAAAACAAGATCTAGATTATATCAATAAAAAAGGTTTGGAAACAATTAAATCACATGCCTATGATTTTATTAATAAAAGATTAAAACCAAACTTTATTCCAAATGATGGTAAACAAACTCCTATGAAAGGGCATCCTGTTTTTATAGCTCAACATGCCACTGCTACTTGTTGCCGTAATTGTCTTTATAAATGGCATAAAATTCCTAAGAATAGAGACTTGACTGCTAAAGAGATTGATTACGTAGTTACAGTAATTATGACATTTATAAATAAAGAAATTGCTATAAATAATACTAAATTACTACAGTAGTTTAAATATATAAAAAAGCCTAACAAAGAAAACATGTTAGGTTTTTATAATCCTTAATAATGGTGGGACGTTAGGGATTCGAACCCTAGACCCACTGATTAAGAGTCAGTTGCTCTACCAACTGAGCTAACGTCCCATTAAAAATTGTTAATTGCTAAAATACATAAATTAATATAGCACAGAAAAAACAAAAAATAAAGGATTTTCAGATCAATTTTGTAAAAAACTGCTCTAAAAACAAAGAAATGTCCTTAAAAAGGGACAATCTCTTTGTTTATAATATGTTTATTAATGAGATATTGGATAATAAAAGCAATAACTGCTATAATAAAACACCAAATTGAAATCATATAAAAGTTATCTGTAATTGGTAGTAAAATTATTCCTAAGTCAATTAGACTACTTGTAACATTGTTAGTTAATAAATAGATAACTCCATTGAAAAGTAACATTGATATCGCAATAATAACTGCAATAATTCCAATATACTTTAGAAAATCCTTTTTCTTGAAACTAGAGATAAATAAAATCAATAATAGTATACCATTCATAATATAAAGAGCCATGTGTAAAGTAGAATTTCTACAGAAATTAATTAGATTCATTATAAAACTTGTATTATTATTAACTGTATTAACCTTTAAATCATTTACCATTATATTAAGATTATCAGTTACAACTGTATTAACATAGTTTTCTAATTCGGTTTTGCTACTATCATCAAGATTAAAATTATACTTTTCGTTTACTGTATTAATAAATTCTTGGGTTTCATCAGAAATATTTATTTCTGTATTCGCTAAATAGGCATTTATTATCTGTTGTACTAATTTATTACTATAATTTTTAGCATCCTCTGTTTGTAACAAAGAATCAATTCTATTTTCTGTAATATCATGATTATTAGCAAACTCATAAATATAATTACCGTATTCTGTATCTTTAAAATCCTGTACTATAGGTGCGTAATCAATATTATCAATAATTTTTTTTGTACTATCTTCACTTGTTAAATTACTAATAGCTAAAATAGCAATTGTTGTAATGATTGTAAAAAATAATAAAAAGGTTAAGACGAAATTTTTCATAAAATCCTTCTTTCTTTAGCTAATTATAACACAATATAATCTAAAATGTGTTATTATTAAATAGAAAAGTGGTGAAATTATGAAGGAAAAAATAAAACGATACAATCCCAAAATAAATATAGGCTTAACAGCATCGCAAGTTGAAGAACGCTATAAAGATAACTTAGTAAACTTTAATACTGATGTTAAAACTAAAAGTGCTAAAGAAATTATAATTGAAAATGCGTTTACTCTCTTTAATATTATTAATATTATATTAGCTATTGCTATTATTGCTGTTGGTTCATATAAAAACCTAACCTTTATCATTATAATTATCTTAAATACTGTTATTAGTACATTTCAAGAATTAAGATCTAAATATACAATAGATAAATTATCTGTAGTCTCAGAACATAAAATTAAAGTAATAAGGGATGGAAAAACTCTAGAATTGTCACTAGATGAAATTGTCCTTGATGATATCGTCAAGTTCACAAGTGGAAATCAAATTGTAGTTGATTCTATAATTCAAGATGGAGAGGTCTTAGTTGATGAGTCATTTATAACAGGAGAAGAAGAAAATATTTTAAAAAAACCTGGTGATATGCTATTATCAGGCAGCTTCATTGTTAGTGGAAATTGCATCTGTAAAGTTGAACATATTGGTTATGATAATTATACTGCTAAGATTAGTAGTGATACTAAATATATAAAAGAAGTATCAAGTGAAATAATGCGTTCATTAAATAAAATTGTAAAGACAATATCTTTTGTAATTGTTCCCTTAGGTGTATTACTTTTTGCAAGACAATTATTTTTACCAGGAAATACTTTTGAGTCAGCAGTTGTTAATACCGTTGCAGCTTTAATAGGAATGATTCCTGAAGGTTTAGTCCTTCTAACTAGTACTGTCTTTGCTGTCAGTGTTATCAGACTATCACGTAAAAAAGTTCTTGTCCAAGATTTATATTGCATTGAAACTTTAGCTAGAGTTAATGTTATCTGTCTTGATAAAACCGGGACTATTACCGAAGGCATTATGGAAGTGAAAGATACTATAAATAAAGAAATATCAAAAAAAGAGTTAGAAAAAATAATTGGTAATGCTGTGCATACTATTAACGATGAAAATCCAACTGCTAGAGCTTTAAAAACAGCCTTTTCTAAGACTGAAGATATTAAATATCAAAAAATTATTCCTTTTAATTCTGCTACAAAATACTCTGGATTAATTATAGATGATAAAAAAAGAATTCTTATAGGTGCTCCAGAATTTGTTATGAAAAACTATCAAAAAAATAAAACCGAAATAGACAAATTAACTAGTGATAGTAGGGTAGTGGCTGTAGTAGAAATAGAAAATTGGAATCAAAAAGATGAAATGGAAAAATTACTAGGCTATGTCTTAATTCAAGATAAAATAAGAAAAGAAGCTGCTAGTACTATTCAGTATTTTAAAAATCAAGGTGTAAAGGTAAAAATAATATCTGGTGACAATAAACTTACTGTTTTAAATATTGCTAAAAGAGCTAAAGTAGGTGATAACTTAAAAGCCATAGATTTATCTGCTTTAAAAAGTGAAGAAGAAATAAAAAAAGCTGCTTTAGAATATGATGTTTTTGGCAGAGTAAAACCAGAAGAAAAACATATTCTAATTAAAGCTTTAAAAGAAGCAGGTAATACTGTTGCTATGACCGGTGATGGTGTAAATGACTGCTTAGCTCTTAAAGAAGCTGATTGCTCTATTGCTATGGCTAGTGGAACCGATGCAGCTAGAAGCGTATCTCAATTAGTTTTATTAGACTCTAATTTTGATGCAATGCCTAGCGTTGTTTTAGAGGGAAGACGAAGTATTAATAACCTTCAAAGATCGGCTTCATTATTTCTTGTAAAAACTATCTATGCTGGTCTTTTAGCATTCATTTTTCTGTTTTTAGAAGAATCTTATCCTTTTATTCCTGTTCAATTAACATTATCAAGTATTGTAACTATTGGCATACCATCATTCATTTTGGCCCTAGAACCTAATAAGGAACTAGTAAAGGGAAGCTTTTTAATTAATGTCTTAAAAGTAGCTATACCTCCAGCTTTGGTTATTGTGATTAATATTGTTCTTATAACATTATTTGGTAATGCTATTGGCTTAACTTATGCTAAAGTTTCAACCTTATCATTAACAATTACTGCTTATACATCGTTTATTCTTCTATACAAAGTATGTCAACCTTTTAATAGAGTGAGATTAATTCTATTTGCTCTTATGTTTTATCTTTTCATCTATGCAATTTTAAATTTAACCACACTATTTTCAATTACTCATTTTGATTATCTAATGATTTTTATTACCTTTATCTTAATGTTTTCTTCACATCAGTTATATAAACTATTTGAATATCTAAGTAATAAAGTTTTTATTAAAATAAAAATATAATCTAGAAAAACCTTATTTCTAAAATGAAGAAATGAGTTTTTTTTTAATCGAAAAAAATAATCACTTGTAGGTAATAAATATTATGAGGTGATGCAAAATGACTAAAAATTATGGTTTTCAAAATGAATGGGATTTTTTCAATTACTTAAATGGTAAAAAAGTCTGTGAGCTAAATTCATCATTCAAAGAAATGCTTGCTAGTATTTATGAGAATTTAACAGATGATATGACTATAAAATGTTATGTAGATATGGCTAAAAATAAGGAAGATATGTGGATTACTATAAATTCTGTCAAAAAAAATATAAGTATAAAAATGGGATCGGAAAATACATTTCATACCGAATATATCTATAATTTTACAGATTTTTTAGAAAGGCAAAATGTTCCTATGAAAATTATTAACGACATATTAGATTACCATTTCTTAAAAGAAAATAATGTGTCCGTGTCAGTAAATGCTAATAATATTATTGAAAAGATTACTCTTAATATCTATAAGCAAAAATATCATAAGAAAATAAATAATATCA
This sequence comes from uncultured Bacilli bacterium, assembly GCA_944331915.1. Taxonomy (GTDB): domain Bacteria; phylum Bacillota_I; class Bacilli_A; order RF39; family UBA660; genus Onthousia. Next base: position 6,991 of record CALVIR010000051.1, read on the forward strand.
ATCTATATTTTCAAAATAATGAATCTTTGTTGAAAAAACTCATAAATCGTTTTGTTATAGGTAAAAATGATCTTATAATTCATGGAACAGTCGAAAATTTTTCCTATATAACTAAAGAAGAAATCATTAGAGTGTTATTAGCTAATAAAATTATGGATTCTAGTTCTGTTCACTTTTCCCATCTTTATTTTCAAGCTAAAAGTAGAAAAGATGAGGTGATGAGATTTTTCTTTCAAATAAAATGGTATAAACTAGAAGAGGATATAAATATAATCCGTCAAAAAAAAGAGCACTAAGCTCTTTAAATTCATAATGGCGGAGACAGAGGGATTTGAACCCTCGCAGCAGTTGCCCACTCTACACCCTTAGCAGGGGCGCCTCTTCAGCCTCTTGAGTATGTCTCCAGACTTTGTCAATGACAAATATAATATTATCGTAAAGACTAATAAATGTCAATATTTTTGTTAAAAAAAACTCCTAGTTAGGAGTAATTAACGTATTGGTGACCAGTACGGAATTCGAATCCGTGAATGCTGCCGTGAAAGGGCAGTGTGTTAAGCCACTTCACCAACTGGCCAAAAAAAATGGCGCCTCAACTAGGACTTGAACCTAGGACCCCTTGATTAACAGTCAAGTGCTCTAACCGACTGAGCTATTGAGGCAAATGGTGGGCCTGACAGGGCTTGAACCTGTGACCTCAGGTTTATCAAACCTGCGCTCTAACCAACTGAGCTACAGGCCCATTTTTTTGAACACACATTACATTCTACACTAATAATGGTATAAATGCAATAGTTTTTTGCTTTTTTTTGTTTAGCAATATTAGAATAACAAATAACTTTCACTAAATCAAGTCTTTTTTTTAAAAAATAAAAATATTTTCATTCGAACTGAACTGAAAAAGTAAATGCAACCTAAAAATTAATAATAGTTGCAGTTAAACGTTCAAATGAAAAGTGTTGCAT
>CALVIR010000052.1 GCA_944331915.1 uncultured Bacilli bacterium
AGGTATCATTCTTTTATATTCCTCTTGATAAAGATGATAAAGTTTATATGTATGATTCCAATATTCTTTTAATTTATCTACTAGATAACAGCAACCAATATTACTTGGATTAAATATATCTATACAGCTACTATCATCTAATAAACTAGGATTAGTCACATCTAAACTATTAATCTGATCATTATCCCATAAGTTTAAAATATAACTAATAAATTTAAGTTTATTTTCCTTATCCAGTTCATTTATCTTTTCTGTTATTTTTTTAACCTCATTACTTGTATTTTTTAAATACATATTAAACACATCCCTTCATTTTTAATTTAAGCCATTTTAAGAGGTTTTAAATTTTTATACTAATAACTGATTATGAATGATATTAAAACCTCTTATAGGTTAAATTAAGCATCAATAAACAAATTTTTTGGTTTTAATATTTATCACTTAAAAAAGTGAATTTTGCAAGAGCTTTTTACAAAAAAACTTAATTTTGTTTTATCAACTTTATCAATTTATTTTTAGTAATTAATCTATTAGTTATTAATTACCATTACTTATTCATAAACGGTAAATCCATGTGACCGTGCTGTGAATGTGGATTTTCATAAACTTCATAATCATAATAAAATTTGCCACGAGAATTTTGCTTTCTAATAAGTTTTAAATATCCATTATCTTTTAACTCTTTAATGGCATTATCTACTGCCATTTTTCCTTCTTTACATATTGAACATAATCCTTCATTACTAAATTTCCAATTATCCGGTAAACTTAGGATAATAGAAAACAAGCCTTTAGCTTTTAAAGATAAATTCTTATCTTTCAAATGATAATTACTCATTTTAGTATAATTAAATACTTTTTCTTCTCTGTAAAACATAATCTAATCTCCTTTCAATTTATTGCTGTAATATTTTGTTTCAAAGCATTAAAAAAGCAACTATTTAAAGTTGCTCAATAAGTTCAAAACACTTTTCAATTTTATCTACTATTCTCTTTTGCTGTTCTAGCGGTGGAATAAGAATTTTTAATGGATTTAAATCTTTATTATTTATTTGTGGAACAGAAGTTCCATTACATAGTTTCCCTAAATCAATTTGCATAAACCAATAATATAAATACATAATATCTAATCCAGCATTAGGAGTCATTGCCATTGTATTTAAATCTACACATATAGATTCTCTTAAAACTAATTTTTTCTTGTTCGTTTTAATAGCACCACCCCTTTTTGGGAAAATAATGCTTCCAACTGGTACAATATTTTTAATATTCTTTCGTAACTGGTATCTTGATGATGTAATAATTTCCTTTTTATTTTCTGGAAGGTTCATATCCGATACTTTTACATATAAAATATCACCAGATTTCAATTCTTCTGATAGTGTGACACCACTTGTTAAAGTGACACAGTACTCTATCTTTGTATATTTCCAATTACTTGGAATATCAAACGGAACATTATCTTTTATTTCTTCAACATCAACCGCTGGTAAAGATAAATCATTTTCTATTAATTTCCCGCGAATAGCACTATCCAATATTTTTTCTTTTAATAATGTTTTTAATTTCTCTTTTTCTTGATCATTTTTTTCTTTTTTATCAATAAGTTCAAATAATTCTTCTATTTTTTTTACGATTCTTTTTTGTTCCTCTATTGGAGGAATCGGAAAATCAATTTTCGATAAATTACTTTTACTAATTCTAATTCTTGTGGTTCCGGAAGATAATGACAAAACTTTTTCTTGAAATTCATCTGATAAAAAGCAATACATTAAATACTTGTTTAAATATTTGTTTTGATCTTCTTTAATCCAACAAACATCTACAGAGGTCAACAGCCTTTTTTCATTTATTGAAACAATACAACATGTCATAGTATTATTTGTAATAAACCTATTAATTAGCAAGTCGCCCTTAGAAATTTCTGAACATTTAAGCTCATCAAATTTATCATCACTTATGTATTTAAAACCTTTTCTTATATAAATTCCGTACCCAATTGAGCCAAGCTGGATTAGCTTATTGTTAGAATATTCACACATATCTTTAGATAAGATCCAATCACCATCGCCAATTTTATTTTTTTCTATTAGTTGTTTTAAATTAGTTGTTTTTGTTGAATTAAAATCTATGTATTTGCTAATAATTTTTTGTTTAATTTTTTTATTACTTATCATTTTAGTAGTCCCTCTAACTTAGAAATTATTTCTTCATTATCTTTAGTGATAGTTTTCATTTTATCAATTATTTCATCAATAGTATAAGATTCACTTTCATCTATTTTACTTGGATTTTTAATATCCAAATTATAATTTTTTATATCTTCTACTTTAACAAGCCAAGCCTGTTCATTTTCTTCTCTGTTATTCCACCACTGTCTTACTTTATCAAAATGATGTCTTTTAATCGGATTTGTTTTAGTGAATCTTGCTAATCCTTTTGGTAATTCTAGTTCGTAATACCATATTTCTTTAGTCCCTTTAGAATCTCTATTAAAAAATAAAAGATTGGTTGTTATTGAAGTATAAGGTGCAAAAACTCCTTCTGGAAGTCTTACTATTGTATGTAAATTAAATTCTTTTAATAATCTTAATTTTATGTTATTTTTAACTCCATCACCAAACAAAATACTATCTGGTAATACTATTCCTGCTCTTCCTTTATCAGATATTTTTTCCATAAGTAATGCCATAAATAAATCAGCAGTTTCTTTTGTTTGATATTCTTTAGCAAAGTTAGATGATACACCATCTTCTTCTATTCCACCATAAGGAGGATTCGTTACAATGACATCAACTTGATTTTTATCACTAAATCCAGAAACTTCTCCTGTAAGTGAGTTTCTATGTTCTATATTTGGAATATCAACTCCATGTAATAATAAATTAGTCATACATAAGGCATAAGGTAATTGTTTCTTTTCAATTCCTTGAATATTTTTTTCTATACTTTCAACATCATCGGCAGTATTTATTTGACCAGTTTTTTCATAATGTTCAATAGTACAGGTTAGAAAACCTCCAGTTCCACAGGCAAAATCAAGAACTCTTTCATTTACTTTAGGATCAACCATCTCAACTACAAATTCTGTAACTGGTCTTGGAGTATAGAATTCACCAGCAGAACCTGCACTTTGTAATTCAGATAACATACTTTCATAAATATCATTAAATTCATGTCTTTCGGTATTGATATTAAAATCTGTTTTATTTATCTCGTTTATGACTTGTCTTAATAATGTTCCGTTTTTCATATAGTTATGAGTATCGGCAAACACATCATGAACTATTTTACCTCTGACATTATTGACTGGTAATTGTTTTAAATCTTTGAACATTTGCTCGACAAAATCAATTAATTCATCACCGGTCATTCCTCTTTCATCTAATGCCCAGTTTTTCCATCTATATTTTCCTGGTATTGCACTTTCATAAGTTTTGTTTTGTAATCCGGCTTTTATTTCCCATTCATCTTCTTTAGAATCAAACAATTTCATAAATATCATCCAAATGGTTTGTTCTAATCTTTGAGCATCCCCATTTACACCGTCATCTTTTCTCATTGTTTGTCTAATGTTTTTCATATTTATTGCCATATGTTTTATCCTTTCGTATTATTTAACATTTCTTTGGTTACAGTTATTTTATCACTTATATATATAATTTCATTTGCACAATTTTCAGCGGAATCAACAATAACTAATCCATATTCACATTCAACATCTTCGTACTTAGAACATTTATCTTCATTTATTTTTCCGTATTTATAATAATTTTTATTTGTAATTATATAACCATCAGTTCGAGAGATTATTTTTTCACCATCTTTAAAAGTATATAATAATTCTTCGTTAGCTGTTTTTGTGTTATAATCGTATGTTATTTGATAAAGTTCATTTCCTTTGTTGTAAACATAAATTTCAGGTGCCTCGTGGTCTAATTGTGCAAAATATGAAATATTATTATTTAACTTGTATAATTTTATTTCCATCTGATCTATGCCATACCATGCACGTCCTTTTTCAATTTGTTCATTACTAATTTTCTTTAATTCTGAATCATAAAAACTATAAAAGTTTCCTTCTGTACTTATAAGAGTGTTTTTTATAACATTATCAAAAACAATTTCAGTATCTACTTTCTTGCAATTAGTATTTGTTGTAGAATATAGTTTAGAAGAAATTTCATATAATTCTCCTTTATTATTAACAAAAAAGCCACTTCCAGAATATGCAATATCACTTAATTCTGGACATACAAAAGAATCAATACTATAGTTTTCAAAAAAATCGTGACTATTAATTGAACATTTTGTATTAGTTATGTCCTGCTCTGGCATTAATGTCTTGTCATTAGACTTATTGCAACCAGCTAATACGCATATAAATGATAATAAAAATATAATTCGAAAATATTTTTTCATATTTTACGCCTCCAAACTATATAAACTATCTTTCATTTCTTCTAATGCTTTTTGGAAGTTTTGTAATCCCATAAATATTACCATAATAATTTGATAAACTGTTCCAAATGATTCTAGTTCTGGGATATTCAAAATATTAGGATTTTCTAATTCTTCTATTCCACCATCTACATATTTATCAAGAATAATTGATAATACTTCTCTTGCTTGCTCTCCATATTTTTCAAAGTAATCACTTTGTTTAACCTTTCTTGCTCTTTGACTCCTAGTAAGGGCTTTTTTGCCATAAGCAACATGAACTAACAAATCAAATGGATCATATTCCTCACCAACTTCTTCTTCAAGAATATTAAGATAAATATCTTTTTCTTCTAGTGCTTTGATAATAGTTTGTTTCATATCTTCTTTATCCCAATATTCTTTAAAAATAGAATAAGTTGCATACTCTTCTGTAATCTTATTTTTAACAAACTGAGTAAAGTTTTCTGTAATCAATTCTCCATGTTCATTGATTAATTTTTGTTGTCTATATAATTCTCTTACTTGTTCATTAGGTAAAACAATCTTTGGTTTTACTTTTCTTCTTTCAGCTGGCATTACATCTTTTGGTTCAACTGGTATTTTTTTATCTTCAATGCTATATGGATTTGTATCATTATCATCAGCGGAAGTTGTTAATATAACAGGAGTTACTTCAATATCTCCATCAAATTTTGAATCTTTAAATAATTCTGTTGCACCAGTAAAATCAATAATAGTAAATGCATATTTATCAAATTCTTCTGATATACGAGTTCCACGACCTATTATTTGCTTAAATTCAACCATACTTTTAATATTAGTGTCAATAACTATTAATTTACAAGTTTTAGCATCTACTCCAGTTGTAAGCAGTTTAGAAGTAGTAACTATCGTTGGATATTTTTTTCTTGGGTTAATAAAATTATCTAGTTGCATTTTACCTATGGCATCCGATCCAGTAATTCTCATGATATATCTATCATCATGCTCTACCATATCAAGATTTTGGTTAATTAGTTCTCTTCTCATTCTATCAGCATGTTCTTCATCTACACAGAAGAAGATTGTTTTATCCATTCTTCTATTTGTATCTTTTAAATAATCTGTAACTATTTTGGCGACTAATTTATCTCTTTCTGGTAAAACTAATTTTTTATTAATGTCTTCTGTTCCACCATAAACTCCTTCTTCAACTTCTTCTCCATCAGTATTAAGAGTACCTTTTTTTACAATAATATCTTCCATATCTTTATCAAGGCCTACTCTTAATACTCTATAAGGTGCTAAAAAGCCATCTTCTACCCCTTGCTTTAATGAATAAGTGTAAACTGGTTCTCCAAAGTATTCATAATTATGAATTGTCTTTTCATTTTTTGGTGTTGCAGTTAATCCTATTTGAGTAGCACTTCCAAAGTATGATAATACTTCTCTCCATGAAGAATCTTCTGCAGCACTACCTCTATGACATTCATCGATAACAATTAAATCAAAGAAGTCTTGAGGAAATTTTTTATATAAATCTGGTCTACCATCAGAACCTTTTAGTTGTTGATATAATCCTAAATATATTTCATATGAAGGATCATATTTACCTTTTATTTTTGTCATTGCTCCTTTAAAAGGTGCAAAGTCATTAACCATCGTTTGATCAATCAAAATATTTCTATCAGCAAGAAATAGAATTCTTTTTTTAAGTTTAGATTTCCATAATCTATAAATTATTTGGAAGGCTGTAAAAGTTTTTCCTGTTCCAGTTGCCATAACAAGTAATACTCTATTTTGTCCTTTTGCAACTGCTTTAAGAGTTCTTTCAATAGCAATTTGTTGATAATATCTTGGTGGATATTTTGAAGGATATAGTGGTTCTTTTATAATTCGTTCTTGTTCTTCAGTAATATTTGAACAATTTATATACTCTTGCCATAATTCTTCTGGAGTAGGAAAACTATCTAATCCAATTTCTGTTTCCTTCCCGGTTAACATATTCTTTTTTATAAAGCCATCGCCATTTGAAGAAAAAGCAAACGGAACATCTAGCATTTTGGCATATTCAATAGATTGTTGCATACCAAAACCAATAGCATGATTATTATCTTTTGCTTCAATAATAGCAATATAACTTGAATTATAAGTCAAAAGATAATCGGTTCTTTTTCTAACTCCTCTTGAATATTTACCTTTACCTTCATCAATTACACGACCATCAGTAAAAGATTTTTCTTCGTGTATATTGTTATAACTCCAACCTGCTTTAACAAGTGCAGGAGTAATGTATCTAGTTCTTATTTCTGTTTCACTTAAACTTTTTTTATCATCCAACATAAACAACAAATCCTTCCAAACAAACTCACTAACATATATAACTATTTTACCATAAATTACTAATTTTTGTTAAAGTTTGGTAATTTTTGACAGAAGTTAAACTTTATAATTACTTTATTAAAGTTTTTTCTTAATCAAAATAAATAAAATTAAGAGTAGCCACTTTTGCTATTTTTGATACAGTTTTCATAGTAAAAACTCTACATATTTTTAATGGGCATAAGGAAAACGACACCACAATTTTATTTATCCTTGATAAAATAAGGATGAGATAGTGGTGTCTTACTATTTTTGCACTTGCAAAAATGACTACTTTTATAAATAGAAGTGGCTACTAATATACAAATATTCTTTAAATACCAACCAAAAAAGTGGCTACTATTTTTATAAATAATGACTACTTACCTATAATTCATCAAAAATATGTGCTTCCTTTAGTTTTATTTTATATAACACCTTCTTTCAAAGAAAAAAAGAGAAGAATCTAGTTCCTCTCCGCATAATTTCTTAATATTTTACTATATTATAGCACTTGACAAAACGGAGTCAAGTTTATTTTATGTCTATTTTATGTCATGTTGTGCTTATTTTGTGTCAGACTAAAAATTTGTAATTATTATTAATTTTTTTAGTATATTTTCTTAGCTATTCTTACTTTATTCTACTCTAAGCACCAACTGGTACAACAATTTCACTAATCTCTTTAATGGCATTTATTGTATCAACAAACTCTATATCTTTTGCATACTCATAGTTATTTTGATAACTATTCCATAAAGCTTTTAATCTTGAATCATCACTAATTAATTCTATATATTTATTAGCATTATCAATATAGTCTAATGTTTCACGTGCTTTAGATGTATTAAAAATCGCTTTCCTTAAAGTGCCTTTATTAATGTCATTCCATTTTAAATTAACAAACATATATAAATCATAGTAATCTTTCATTCTAGTATTATCAATGTTTCTACTAATTATTGATTCAAACTTTTCAGCAATGATTGTTTCATAATTATAAGTCATAATATTAATAGTTTCATTATCAAATAAGGTATTATATTTAAACTCTACTTCTTTATAAGTGATAACATCTCCAGTAGTTATATCAATCATTAAATTAGTTTTTAAACCATCAAATTCTGCTTTTAAATTAACTTCAAATCCTGAATATAA
>CALVIR010000053.1 GCA_944331915.1 uncultured Bacilli bacterium
TGGTACATTATTGTGTTTGAATATAAAATTTATAAATTTTTGATGCTTTTTTTGTAAAAAACCTAAACTCAAATTATATATGTTTAATAACAATTACCAAGGAGCTAGGACAAGACCAAACTTTGATTGGTCTAATTATCCTGGAACAGGTACATATAGTAAAGGTGATACCTCATATTTTTATCAATATAAAATAAATGAAGATGATGGTACCTATGAATTAGTTAAAAGCTTTAAAGTTCCTTATTCTAGTATTGTAAGTAGTGTTCAGTTACTTAGTAAAGGTGGAAATATCGTTGTTGGAAGTGGAAAAAATAATTCCTTTGGTGAGTATGATAATGATGGAAATTTGGTTAGACAATTTAATTATAGTTCCAAAGAATATGCTTATCGTGTCTTTAAATATAAATTTACTAATTTGTTTGCTTAAAATAAATAATTGGATATAGCTTTATATCCTTTTTTGTTTCCTATTTATTTGGTAGACTTTATTTCTATTTTTTGATAAAATACTTGCATGAATTGCAAGCGGGGAGTGTGATAAAATGAAACAGAAAGTTAAAGAAGAAGGAGAATTACTAGAAACATTATTGGTTCTTTTTAAAGATATAAGTAAGAAGAAAATTAAAAATTATTTAAAAGAAGGTGGTGTTTTAGTTAATGATAAGGTTATAACTAAATATAACTTTAAAGTTAAACCTAATGATACCATTGAATTAAATAAAGTTAATAAGACTCATCGTAAAAGTACCCTTGAAATAATTTATGAAGATAATGACTTTTTAGTTATAAATAAACCAGCTGGACTTTTATCTGTGGGAACTAATAAAGAAAAAGAGAAAACTGCTTACCATCTAGTTAGAGAATTTATAAAAAATAGGAATAAATTAGACAAAATCTTTGTTTTGCATCGTTTGGATAAAGATACATCAGGAGTTTTAGTTTTTGTTAAAAATAGTACTTTAAAAAATATTTTGCAGAATAATTGGGATAAGTACGTTAAAACAAGAGAGTATTTTGCTTTAGTAAGTGGTAAAGTAACTGATGTTGTTGATTATGTTTGTTATCTAAAAGAAATAGGACCTGATAAGGTTATTATTACTAATAAAAAAGAAGGTAAGAAAGCGATTACGTCAATTAAGACAATTAGTAGTAATAATAAATATACACTTGTTAAAGTTAATATAAAAACAGGAAGACGTAATCAAATAAGAGTGGTGTTAAATAGTCTTGGTAATAGTATTGTTGGTGATAAGAAATATGGAAATATCAGTTCTAATCGCCTATATTTACATGCTAGTAAATTGACTTTAGTTAATCCTTTAAATAATAAAACCTATACTTTTGAAAGTAGCCTTCCTGCATCATTTAAGAAAGTAGGTAATCTAAAGTGAATAGTTATAAAGAGGTTGAGCATAGTATAATAACTAAATTTCGAAAAGATATTTGGCGAAATTTTATGAAAGCCGTTAGAGATTATAATTTAGTCTCAGAAAATGATCATATTGCTGTTTGTATATCTGGAGGAAAAGATTCTTGTCTTCTAGCTAAATGTTTAGAAGAGTTACAAAAACATGGTAAAACTAAATTTAAATTATCATATATTGTCATGGATCCAGGCTATAAAGAAGAAACGTTACAAATTATTAAAGACAATTTGCAGGTTCTAAATATTAATTATAAAATTTTTAAATCAGATATTTTTGCTGTTGCTGATAAATTAGATAAAGAACATCCTTGTTACATGTGTGCTAGGATGCGGAGGGGCTTTCTTTATAAAACTGCTAAAGATTTAGGTTGCAATAAAATAGCTTTAGGTCATCATTTTGATGATGTTATTGAAACTATCCTTCTATCTATGTTCTATGGTGGAGAATTTAAAACAATGTTACCAAAGTTACATAGTACAAATTTTGATGGAATGGAATTAATTAGACCCTTATATCTAGTAAAAGAAGATGCTATTAAGAAATTTTGGCAATATAATAATTATCAATTTATAAATTGTGCCTGTCGTTTTACTGAACAAAATGATTTAGTGAACAATTCAAAACGTTTAGAGATAAAGAAACTTTTAACTAAACTTAGAGAAAATAATAGTTTAATTGATAATAATATTTTTAAAAGTACTGAAAAGGTCAATTTAGAAACTCTTTTAAGTTATCAAGATGAGGGAAAGATTACTACTTTTTTAGATCGTTTTTAATTTTGATATAAGAAATTGTATAAAAAGTAGTCTAACATATCATTATATCTGCAGGAGATGATGATATGTCTAAAACAAACAATAAAGTACAAATTAGTGGCGTTGTTACTGCCGATCTTAAAGTATTAACTAGTAAAGAGATGGAGGAGCTATTTATTAGATTGAAAAATGGTGATACCACAGCTCGTAATGAACTTGTTAATGGTAACTTGAAACTCGTTTTAAGTATTTTAAGACGCGTCAATAGTAGAAATGAAAATGCTGATGATTTATTTCAAGTTGGTTGCATTGGCCTTGTTAAAGCCATAGATAATTTTGACCTTGCTCATGAAGTTAAGTTTTCCACTTATGCCGTACCTATGATTTTAGGAGAAATAAAAAGATATCTACGTGATAATAATGCTATTAGAGTTAGTCGTTCAACAAGAGATTTAGCTTATAAAGCGTTGCGCTTAAAAGAAGAAAATTTTCTAGAAAAAGGTGAAGAGTTAAGTATTGAAGAAATTGCTAATAAGTTGGATGTTGATTCCTATGATATTGTCTTTGCTTTAGAGTCATTAAGAGATCCTATTTCTATGTTTGAACCAATCTATAATGATGGTGGAGATACAATCTATGTTTATGATCAAATAGAAGATAAAAAGTTGACCGGAAATGCGATGGAAGAAAGACTAGCCACCTCAGATGCCTTATTAGGGTTGAGTGAAAGAGAACAACATATCTTAAATGAACGTTATGTCATTGGTAAAACACAAATGGAAATTGCTAACGAGTTAGCAATAAGTCAAGCACAAGTTTCAAGACTAGAGAAAGGGGCAATTAAAGAGTTAAAGAAAACTTTAAGGTGATTTTCGCATTTATTTCTTTCTTTTTACATAATCTTAAGTAGTAATGTTGGTGATTAATGTGAGATTATCTGATTTACAAAGTAAAGATATTGTTAATGTCATTGATGGTAGAAATATTGGTAACATTATAGATGTAAAGTTTGATCCTAAAAATGGTGCTATTGTTAGTTTAGTTGTTGCATCTAAAGGCAAGCTTTTATCTTTTTCAAGAGGCGAAGATACAGAAATAAAATGGCAAAATATTGTGCAAATCGGTGAAGATGTAATATTAGTCCGACTTAATTAGGTGATATTATGACTAAAAAGAAAATTCTTTCTTCTTTTTTTATAACAGTCTTTATCTCATTTTGTTTAAGTTTAATAATTATTTATTTTGTTGGTAAAAAATTAGAACCCATCATCATTAGATACTCAACTGCTGAGGTTGGAAGAATTGCTAATGTTATTTTAAATGATATAATAAATTTAGATTCTAGCGCTTATGATAATTCTTTTTTTTCTATTACAAGAGATAATGAAGGAAATATTCAATTGATTGATTTTGACACCCAACTAACTAATGGTATTTTAAATAGTATTAATAAAAAAGCATTAGAGCGTCTTCATGCTTTAGAAAAAGGCGATAGTTCTGATTTAGTATTATCTAATTCTCTTAAAGGGACACGTCTTACCTATCTTGAAGATGGTATTGTTTGTGATATGCCAATTGGTGTTTTATTAGGTAACTCCTTACTTGTTAATCTTTCGCCAAGTATTCCTATTAGATTTTCATTTATCGGAACTGTTAATAGTAATATTACAACTGATGTTAAAGAATATGGTTTTAATAATGCTTTAATTGAGGTAGGAATAGATGTAACAATAAAGTTGCGTATCACTATGCCTCATTCTACTGAAGATGTTCTTATTACAACAACTGTAAACTTAGCGACGCAAATAGTTCAAGGTAATGTTCCCCTTTACTATAATGGAGAGTTTAGAACAAACTCTAATGATTTTAGTACGCAAGTTGAATGAATCATGATATAATTAATAAAGGAGTGATTCACATGGTAATCTTACTTAACATGAAATATACAATTGTAAATGGAAAAGAGAATTTTATACTTGAGGAGGTTGAACATTTATTTACAGAATATTTCTTGGATTATGATTATATTTTAGGTGATTATGCCTATAATAAACTAAGATTAAAGGGGTTTAACGAAAGTAATAAAAAGAATGTAAAAAAAGTAAATGATATAAAATATCTAGATAAATATATTAAAGAATACTGTGCTTATGGAGCTAAAACTTTCTTACTAAAGAAAGAAAATTCATAAAAATATTAGAAAAATGAAAAAATAGGCTTTCTATTTCTTTTTTTTTATGATACAATCAACTATAGAATAGTAAAGGGAGGAACTTATATGAATGAAAAACCAAAAATGACAATGTCTATTATAGGAGAAGATGGCTCAATTGATGAGGTAGAGGTTGTTATTGCTTTTGAGTTTAAAGATACAAACAAAGAATATGTCGTATATACAAAAAACGAGAAAGATGCTAATGGTAATGTAACAGTTTATGTTTCACATGTTGATAGAAGCGGAGAAACTCCTAAACTTTATAGTATAGATGATGAAGATGAATGGAACCGTGTTAAAGATGTTTTAAGAAAGTTATCAAAAAAAGATTAAATTGATAATCAGTTTGGAGGCGAATTAGAATGGCAGATATGAATAACAAATTAGATAATGAAGAATTTAGAATTGTTGAGATAGATACTAACGTTCTCAGTGGCGATTCCAATAAATTAAAATTACAATTAGCATCACGAATTGCCATTATGAGCGTTTTAGAAGCCTTTCTTCTAAAAAAGCAGCAAGAAATGACTAATGCCATTAATACAAGTAATAGAAATCTTAGTGAAGAATCATTAGAAAAAGAGCAAAGAAAACTTGCGATGATAAATATTAGAATAAAAGCTGCTGCAGAATATAAAGAACGATATATCGAATTATCTAAAAAGGCTTTATGGTTTCCTAAAGAGAATTTCGATGATATAGTTGAGCTTTCACGTGAGTTATCACGAGCTGAAAGAGGTCAAAAAAGAAAAATTGTTAATACTGAAAAAACAATGGATAGTATAAGTCCAGAACCTCTTTCTAAGATTGACCAAACCGCTGTTAAAGAGTCAGTTGAAGAAGCAATGAGGGAACTAATTAAAAATAATGAGATTAGTGATAGTAAAGATATAGATAGTGTTGTAAAAGAAGCAAGTAAGGTAGGAGAAAAGGCTACTCAACTTTATGAAAATAAGGTTACTAGTAATGATATGGATAAAATATTCGATAGCGTAAGTAGAAAAATACATGGAGAAACAGCACCTGTTCAAGATAGACCTGTAAATAGAAGCGTCTTTGATGGTACTGCTCCTATAGCAGCTCCAATTGCTTATGAAGAGATTAAACCAGAACCTAAAGTTGATGATTACTTTAAAAAGGCAACTGATTTTGAAAAAATATCTCCAAAAAATGTAACTGTAGAACCTAAGAATAATGATTTTTCTGCTCCAGCTGTCTTTAATCCTATGAGTGAAAAGAGTGAAGGAACAGTTGATTTTGATAAAGCTTCTTTTGGTTCAACCAAAGTTGATCACAATCCAACTATCTTTGCTAATGTTACCCCAACAACATCTGCTTCTGTTTCATCTTCACCAGTTACTGAAACACCAAAAGAAAACCAAGAAATTGATTTTTCTAATGATAACTCATTAGAAGAATACTTAGAACAACTAGATAAACTACGTTCTGAAAGTAAGAATATGGAAGATAAATTAACTGAATTAGATAAAGAAGCTAAAGAGAAAAAAGAAAAAAGTGCTCAAAGAGCTCAAGAGGCCAAAGCTAAAGAAGAAGAACTTATTCGTGTTAAGAAAGAATTATTAAGTTCAGCTAAACAACAAATTCAACAATATCAAACTCAAGTTGAAGATAAAAAAACTGCTATAAACAATAGACAACAAGATATTGAGAATTATACTAAGTCTATTGAAGATAGTGACGCTAGAATTAAAAATGCTACTGATCAAATAACACTTTGGCGAAGTAAATTAGGTGGCTTTGCTAATAATAATTCTCAAACAATAAACGAACCTAGCAAAGGACATACTAAATAGTATGTTCTTTTTTTTTCATCATTTTCATAAAATTAGGTGAGGTTAGATATGAAAAATGCTCTTTTTTACTATTACCAATTAAATGTTCAGAAATTAATAAAAAACAAGAATTATTATTTTTTTGAAGATGATAATTATTTTTATTATCTGTATTTAATTAACAAACCCCTTTCCTATATTGGGGAATTAGCTAAACTTAATAGTATGCTTGTTAATAGTAAATTTATGTTTATTATGTCTAATATAAATAGAGATATTGTAAGTTTAATAAATAATCGTTATTATGTCTTACTAAGAAACAGTAAAAATTTATATTTTCCTATAGAAGACTTATATAATCCGTATTACTGTACATCTGAGATGGTAAAATTAACGCTATTAAATCATAGTAATTGGGAGTCTTTATGGAGTAGTAAAATAGATTACTTTGAATACCAAAAAGACTATATAAAAGTAAAATATCCTCTTCTATATAAAAGTCTAGACTATTACATTGGTTTAAGTGAAATTGCACTTAGTTATTTTAATACTGTTAATAGCAGAGAAAGTCATCATTTTACAGATAATCTTGTCATAAGTAGAAGAAGAATAAACTTAAAAGATAATAGTTTTTATAATCCATTAAATATAGTAATTGATCATAGGGCTAGAGATATTGGAAATTATCTTCAATACATTTTTTTAGAAAATACTTATACATATGAAGAAATAGGAGAATTTTTAAATACTTTAAATCTTAATAATTATCAATATTCTTTAGTTATGGCTAGAATAATATTTCCAAGCTTTTACTTTGATGTCTATGAAAGTATAATCAATGGTTATGAGAAAGAAACAAAAATACTAAATATATTAAAGAGAAATAGAGAATATGAAAGATATTTAAAAACAATATATTTCTTAATAAATAAAAACCAACCTATTTTAAGAATAGATTGGTTAGAAAATTAAAATTATTCATTAATGTTTCTGACCTCTTTAACCTCAGGGATTTCATTAGTAAGCATTTGTTCAATGCCATCTTTTAGAGTTACATCCAAAAATGTACAACCTTTACATGCTCCACCTAATTTAACATAAACAATTCCATCTTTAAATTCAACATAATCTAAAGTACCACCGTCACTAATTAAAAAAGGTTTAAGCTGTTCTATAATTTCCTTTATTCTATTTTCTACATCTGTTTTTTCCAATTTAATCACCATTCTAATTATATTAAGAAATTTCCTTTATGTAAAGTTCTTGTAATAAATAAAACTTTTTGTTATAATATAAACGAGGTTTAGAAATGAAAAGAAATTATAAAAAAGGAGAGATTGTAGTAGGGCAAGTTACAGGAATTAAAAATTATGGTATTTTTGTTAAGATAGACAATTATCATAAAGGTTTAATTTATATTACAGAAATTAATGATGGCTTCATTAAAAATATTGAAAATTACGTAAATATTGGAGAATTAATAAGAGTTAGAATAATAGATAATGTTAACCCTCAAATGTTAAAATTAAGCCTGAAAAAATTAGATTATCGCATAACTAATAGACATAATAGTAAGATTATTGAGACACCTAATGGCTTTAACAATTTGGCTTTGCACCTTGATTATTGGATAGAAAGAGAAAAAAGGTCAATTGAAAAGGTAAATGCAACTTTGAAAGATTAACTGCAACTTTTGAGTAAATTATTGATAACAACC
>CALVIR010000054.1 GCA_944331915.1 uncultured Bacilli bacterium
GCAATAGTTAAAACATAAAAAAACTAGATTTTATCTAGGTTTGCAATGATTTTTATATTAAAACTGTCAAACTAGGGCCATATCCCATGTTATTATAATATTGATTATACATATTATCACCTTTACTTTAATATATGTTTATTTTTAGTTATTGTGATTTTAAAACAATAATGTTATAATAAACTAAGAGAATAGGTGATGAATATGGAGATAGCTTTAAAACCCTTTATTTTAATTTATCATTTAGTACATTATATTCTTCTTAGTCCTAAACGGATTTTAAATTATGCCTATAGTGGAGTTTTAGCTATTATTGATAAAATTAGTCGTGGTAAAGTAACCAAACGAAGAGAAGCTAAGCAAGCTGAATACGCTGCAATTGAAGAGGTACAACGCTTGATGAGCGAACAAGTTATTAATTCACGAACTAAAATTAATCTAAATACCGAACCTCTACAATATTTTCGATATAAAGCCCGTGGTAGCAATGGAAAAATATTTAATGGAACTTTTGAAGGACCAAGTAAAGAAGAGGTTACAAGTTTCTTAAGAAATGAAGGTTATGAGGTTCTTGAGGTTACAAAACGTAAATTTTATGATATTGATGTTAATATTGGTGGTAAATTTACAGCAGCAGATCTTTCTTTTTCTCTTACTCAGCTATCAACTTATTTAAAAGCGGGTATTCCTTTAATTGATTCCGTTAGAATTCTTGAAAAGCAAAGTGAAAAAGCTGAACAGCGTAAAGTCTATCAAAAGGTTGTATATGAATTATTAAAAGGTGAGAACTTATCAACTGCGATGGCTAAACAAAACAATAAATTTCCTAATTTATTAGTTAATATGATAAAAACTGCAGAACTTACAGGTGATTTGACCTCTGTTTTAGATGATATGGCTGAATATTATACCTCAAAAGAAGAAACAAGAAAACAAATGATATCAGCTATGACATATCCTATCATTGTATTATGTATTGCCATTGGAGTTATTATCTTTATTTTAATCAGTATTGTTCCTAAATTTGTAGAAATGTATGAAGATAATGATGCTGAAATTCCTGCCATTACTACTTTTGTTATGAATGCCAGTGATTTTATTGTCAATAACTATTTAATTATTATTATAGCTGTTGTGGCTTTAGTAGGAATATTTATTTACTTATACAAAAAAGTTCGAGGTTTTAGGAAAAATGTTCAATTAATTATTATGCATGTACCAGTATTTAGTAAAATAGTTATTTATAATGAGGTTTATAACTTTACTAAAACCTTTGCTTCACTTTTAAATCATGGAGTTTTTATTACTGATAGTATGGAGGTATTATCAAAAATTACTAATAATGAAATCTATAAAGAATTAATTGCTAAAACAATTATTAATCTTAACAAAGGTGCTAATATTTCTGAATCATTTAAAGGCAGTTGGGCCTTTCCAGTTGCTGCTTATGAAATGATTGTAACTGGTGAAAAAACTGGGCAATTAGGCTTAATGATGGAAAAAGTTGCTAATTATTATCAAGTTTTACATAAGACTTTAGTTAAACAAATGCAAAGTTTTATTGAGCCATTAATGATTGCCTTCTTAGCTTTAATAGTTGGAACAATTCTTTTATCAATCGTTGTACCAATGTTTGATATTTATGGAAAAATTCAATAGGTGATAATAATGGATGTATTTTATTTAATTTGTTTCTTTATAATAGGGCTATTCTTTGGCTCTTTCTTTTGTTGTGTTGGCCTAAGATTAGCTAGGGGAGTATCTTTTGCTAAAGGACACAGTAAATGTGATAGTTGTCAACATGAATTAAAAGCTAAAGATTTAATCCCTGTTTTTTCTTATTTGTTTCAAGGTGGAAAATGTCGTTATTGTCATAAAAAAGTAAGTCCCTTAAGTACTTTTATTGAACTTTTTACCGCTTTACTTTTTGCTCTTAGCTATTATAGTTTTGGTTTTTCACTAGACTTAGTTTTAGCTTTACTCCTAGTTAGTATGGCTATGATTATCTTTAGTAGTGATTTAACTTATTTAATTATTCCTGATGAGGTCATCATTTTCTTTAGTATTGCTATCGCTCTTATTCAATTTCTAAGATTAGGTCTTATTGGAGGTTTATTAACGTTAGCAAGTGGTGTTGTTTTCTTTTTATTTATGTTTTTCCTTATGAAACTAGGTAATCACTTATTTAAAAAAGAATCTTTAGGGGGAGGAGATGTTAAGTTAGCCTTCATAATTGGCCTTACCCTTGATCCTTTTTTATGCCTTGTAACCATCTTTTTAGCTAGCTTAATTGCTTTACCGCTATCATTATATTTACTCTTTAAAAATAAAGAGCATGTAATTCCTTTTGGACCTTTTATCTTGATTGGTTTTTTCATTATTTTTTTTAGCAAAGTTACTACTAGTGAGATTTTTGCTTTTCTTTCTGGCTCTTATTTGATATAATATGCTTATTTGAAAGTAAAAAGCAAGTTATAGGTTAATATCATAATAGATAGAAGGTGTAATCATGAAAGTATGTGTTTATACATTAGGTTGTAAAGTTAATACCTATGAAAGCGAATATATATTATTAAAATTAACAGAAGCAGGTTATGAGATAGGTAATGCTGGTAATGTTGATGAAATATGTGATGTCTATATCATTAACACTTGTACTGTAACTAATACTGCTGATATTAAAAGTAGAAAGATTATTAATAGATTTAGACGACTTAATCCCAAGGCTTGCCTTGTCGCTTTAGGTTGTTTTGTGGAAGATCATCCTGATGAGGATTTAGATATTGATATTTATATAGGTAATAAGGATAAAAGTAAAATTGTTGAGCTTTTAGATCAATACTTTGTAAATAAAGAACCTATAAGAAGAGTAGGACTTGAAAAAGATAAATTTGAAGATATGTTTATTACCGATTTTAAAAATAGATGCCGGGCTTTTGTAAAAATTCAAGATGGTTGTGAAAACTTTTGTAGTTACTGCGTTATTCCTTATGTTAGAGGTAAATGTCGTTCTAAAGATTTAAATACGGTTATAAAAGAGGTAGAAACTTTAGTATCTAAAGGTTTTAAAGAAATAGTTTTAACTGGTATTCACACGGGTAATTATGGAGTCGATCTTGGTACGAACTTTGCTCTTCTTTTAAAAGAATTAGTAAAAATTCAAGGTTTAGAACGTTTAAGAATTTCTAGTATTGAAATAAGAGAATTAACAGCTGAGGTTTTAGAGGTTATTAAAAACAATCAAGTTATTGTTGATCACTTACATGTTCCATTACAAGCTGGTAGTGATAAAATTTTAAAATTAATGAATAGAAAATACGACTTAGCTTTCTTTGAACACAAGCTAGAAGAAATAAGAGCGATAAGACCTAATATTTCCATAACGACTGATATTATTGTTGGTTTTCCAGGTGAGGATGAAGAAGATTTTAAAGAAACAATAGAAAATGCTAAGAAATTTAATTTTAGTAAGATTCATGTCTTTCCTTATTCTGAGAGATTAGGAACAAAAGCGATGGAATTAGACGGTCATCTTGATAATGCTGTAAAAAAAGCACGAGCAAGAGAATTACTCTTAGTCTCAAAAGAATTAGAAAAACGTTATGCTAGTAAATTCCTAAATCAAGAACTAGAGGTCTTATTTGAAGAGGTAAAAGATGGTCTAAGTATTGGACACACTAGTAATTACTTAAAAGTAAAAGTTAAAGGTGAAATAAAACCTAATACGATCTGTTTAGTAAAAGTCAAAACATACTTAATTGATTCATTAATAGGAGAGGCAATATGTCAAAGATAATTGGTAATTATAAAAAGACAATTTTTAATAGTAGTAGTAATAGTTATTTAATTGGACTATTTAAAGTAAAAGAAGCTAGTAATGACTTAGATAATCTTATAAATAAAACTATTACTATTACAGGTTATTTACCATTATTAAATGAAATAGATACTTACTCCTTAGAAGGGAAGATTATCACTCATAAAAAATATGGTGAACAATTTGAGGTAAGCACTTTTGAAAGAATTATGCCTAAAGAAACAGATTCTATAGTTAATGTTTTATCTAGTGATATGTTCAAAGGAATAGGAAGAAAAACTGCAGAAAAGATTGTTGAAATGTTTAAAGAAGAAACCTTTGAAACAATTTTAAATAATCCTAATAACTTATTACTTGTTAAAGGGGTAAGTGAAAAGCAAGTAAGAATTATGCATGAAGCTTTAAAAAACTATCAAGGTAATTATGAAACCGTTTTAAATCTTTCTAAACTTGGTTTTACAACAAGAGATAGTTTAAAAATATATAGTCATTATAAAGATCAAAGTTTTGATATCATCAATAAAGATGTTTATAAAGCTTACTATGAAATAGATGATATTACTTATCGAATATGTGATGCTATCTTTTTAAAGAATAATAGTAATAATCAAGATATTTTAAGATTAAGAGCTAGTATTATCTATATTCTAAGAGAACTAACTAATACTTTTGGCCATACATATTTTTATCTTGAAGAAATAAATAACTATTTTCCACGAGTTTTAGCATATACACCAACTGATGAAGACTTATTAAAAGCGATAAATAGTTTAATTTTAGATAGTCTTTTAGTTGTTAAAGAAAATAAAATCTATTTGAAAGAATACTATGATGCTGAAATATTTATCGCTAGACGCTTAAGACTTTTAGCTCATGAAAAAGAAGAAACTATTAAAAACTTTGAACCCATAATTAAAGAAATTGAAGCTAAGAATAACATAACTTATAATAAAGAACAACAAGAAGCGATTCTGTTAGCCTTAGCTAATAAAACCTTAGTTATAACAGGTGGACCAGGAACAGGAAAAACAACAATTATTGAAGGAATTATTGATACATATCAAGCCTTAAATCATTATAAAACCAAAGATTTAGAAGAAAATATGGTGCTTTTAGCTCCGACTGGACGAGCAGCCAAAAGAATGAGTGAAGCGACTAACTTTAAAGCTTCAACTATTCATAGATTTTTAAAATGGAATAAAGATACTAATAAATTTCAAGTAAATGAGTACAATAGAAGTAAAGCTAACTTTGTTATTATTGATGAAGCTAGTATGTTAGATACAATGTTATTTTGTAACTTATTAAAAGGTTTATCTAGTAATACCAAATTAATTATTGTAGGGGATGCTAATCAATTACCTAGTGTTGGTGCAGGTAATGTCTTAAGTGATTTAATAACTAGTGAAGAGTTAAAAGTAATAGCTTTAAAAAATTTATATAGGCAAGGAAAAGATTCCAATATTATTACTTTCGCTCACAATATTAATGAAGGACTATTAGATTTAGAATTATTTAAAAAAGGAGAAGACTTAGAATTTATAAAATGTGCTGATAATAAAGTTTTAGAAAAAATTAAAGAAGTATCTAGTAATCTCTCTAAAGATGAGGTTCAAGTTTTAGCACCTATTTATAAGACGATTAATGGCATTGATAATATTAATAAAGTTTTACAAGAATTATATAACAAAAAGACAAGTTCTAAAAAAGAACTGATTATAAATGATCTAACCTTTAGAGAAGGAGATAAAGTAATTCAATTATCTAATATGCCAGATGATAATGTTTTTAATGGTGATATTGGTATTATCGATAAAATAAAACTTGCACCTACTAAAGAACTCTATATAGATTTTGATGGTAATACTGTTAGATATACAGCCAGTATGTTTAATAAATTTAATCATGCCTATGCTATTTCTATTCATAAAAGTCAAGGTAGTGAATTTCCTATTGTCATTATTCCTATTGTTAAAACTTATAGTAAAATGCTTTATCGTAAGCTTATCTATACCGGTGTTACAAGAAGTAAGAAAAAATTAATCTTAATAGGAGATATTAGTGCTTTAGATTTAGCAATTAAAAATAATAGTGAACAAAAAAGAAGAACTAGTTTAGATTTTTATCTAAAAAACGGTATAATTTAATTATTCTTATCCATAATACAATTAGGAGGGAAATTATGGATAAGAAAAAAATGTTAATAACAGCAGGCATTATGGCAGGTGTTGGTTATGGTACTTATAAATATTTTAAGAAAAACCCTGATAAATTAAATATGATTAAAAATAAAATGAAAAATGCTGCTAATGCTGTTAATGATTTTGAAAATAAGATGATGTAAGTCGTCTTTTTTCTGTTAAACATTAGTTAAAATGTCACCGATTTTATAGTATAATTTCTTTATAATTCCTCATTGACAACAGGGACCCAGTAAAAACTCTTTTGAAGTGCGTAATATCTTAAAAATAAGATATTACAGCAAGTATGACGAGTTATTACTGCCTATTATCAATGATTTGCTTATAAAGAAATTATAAAACTTAGTGGTGACATTTTAACTAAAGATATGGTGACATTTTAAAAAAGGATTAACATAAGTCGTCTTTTTTCTTGACAAAAAAATTGAACTGGCTAGAATATTAGATGAGGAGATTATAATATGGAAATTGTGATTAGTTCTATCTATATAGGAAATATAAATAGAATTTTAAAGAAAGAAGAAGAATTGCCTAATAAAAAGAATTTTTATATTTTAGATGTAGCAAGTATTCCAATTAAAGAAAATGCTATATTGCTAAAGGCAGGTAGTGGTTACATTGATTTTGATAGTGTAAAAACAGAAGAAGAGTTAAAAAAGTTATACAAGGAGATTAATGCTCTAGGAGAATTTAGAGATGGTTGTGGTATTTTAAAAGATACAATTCCATTCACCGAAAAAGAAGGAGATATTTATGTTGATCATGAGACCATAAAAAACGTAAATTTTCCATTTAAAAAGAAAAAAGTTCACTTTAAGACCTTAAAAAAAGTCTCAAAAACCTTAAAATCATGAACAATATTTTATCATGATTTTATTTTAAAATGGGTGTTAAACATTAGTTAAAATGTCACCGATTTATAATATTGATAACAAACAAAGATGAACTTTGTTTGTAGTAGTATT
>CALVIR010000055.1 GCA_944331915.1 uncultured Bacilli bacterium
ATTCTAATGTTTCCAAAGCTTTATACAGCATTATCAACTATTAAATAATCTTTCCGATAAATTTAGACTCCGTCAATCATTATGTAATAAATAGTATTGTAATGCTATAATAATATTATATGAGAGGAATTATATTATGGAAGAGTTAAAAAAAGTAATTAAGATGGATGATGAAAGGAAAGAACCTAAACTTGTTAGTTGGATTTTAGAATATGCTGATAAAAAGAAAAGAAAGAAGGAAAAACTAAGTGATATGTTTGCAAGTACAAGTTATTTAGAGTGGCTTAGTGAATTTACTCTTATGTATCCTAGTTTTACTGATGATAGTTTTCTTATAACCTCTTCGTTAAGAGCGACTGAAGAAGAAATAGAAAATGTCCAGTATTTAGAACTTTTATATCTTGGAGTAGATGAATATGCAAGAGGTAATTATCTTTATCCATGTAAAAATGAGTTTGGTAACTTTTATAAGATAAGATTAGGTGAGATTGGTTATGAGATTGGAATAACTACAGGAAAGAAAGCTATTTTCTTTTGTAATAGAGTACCGATTAATGAAGAAAAAAATGATTTTATTAATTTTTTATTTATAAGGAAAGTGCGTTTAAAAGTTAAAAAGTCATTGACAAACTATTGTTCTAAATGCTAAGCTGATTACATCAGGGGAGGTAATGTCGTGGAAGCATATAAAGCATATAAGTTTAGACTATATCCAACAGATAATCAAAAGATATTAATTCATAAAACTTTTGGTTGTGTTAGATTTGTTTATAACCATTTTCTAGATTATCAGAAAAATAATGGCTTTAAAAAATCTTTTGACTTATGTAAAGATTTAAAAGTACTAAATAACGAGTATGAATTTCTAAAAGAGGTAGATTCATGTGCTTTGAGATGTGCCATTTTTAATTTAGAAAATGCTTATAAAAATTTCTTTGCTAAAAGAGGTAACTATCCTGTTTTTAAAGGTAAAAGATCTCACCAAAGTTATAAAACTAATTGTATTGTAAGCAGTTATAAAAATAATACTTATAGCAATATAAAGGTTGATTTAGATAAAAGACAAATAAAACTCCCAAAGCTAGGTTTAGTTGATATAAGAGGATATCGTAATAAAAAAGAGTTAGAAGGAAGAATAATCAGTGCAACAATAATGAAAGAAGCAACAGATAAATACTATGTGAGTGTAATTGTTGAAGAAGAAGCTATAATTAAAGAGAAAGTTATTCCTAGTAAAGCGATAGGAATAGACTTAGGAGTAAAAGATTTAGTTATAACTAGCGATTATGAAAAGTATGATAACAAGAAGATTATCGCTAAGTATGAAAAGAGATTAAAAAGATTACAAAGGGAATTAGCGAGAAGAGAAAAGGGTGGAAAGAACTATAATAAAACCAAACTAAAGATAGCAAGATTACATGAAAAGATAAAGAATACAAGAAAACATTATTTAAATAAGATAGCAAATGAAATTGTTTTAGAAAACGACATAATTGTAACTGAGAACTTAAAAGTAAAAGAGATGAGTAAAAATAAAAGACTAGCAAAATATATCTTAGATGCCAGCTTTTCTAAATTATGCAGCTTACTAGAATGGAAGAGTAAGTTACAAGGTAAATTCTATTATAAGATAGATACATACTATCCAAGTAGTCAGGTATGTTCTTATTGTGGACATAAGGACGCCAGTTTAAAAGATTTAAGTATAAGAGAATATAAATGCCAAAGCTGTGGAAGAGAATTAGATCGAGATATAAATGCTAGTATAAATATCTTATTTGAAGGATTAAAGTTGCACTATCAAAATTAAATAATGTTTAAGATTAAAATAAATAAATAAAGAACAAAAAAATACGGTGGCGACCATCGGAATTTAAGCCTATGGAGAATAGAGGGTACTCTGTCTGTGAAGTAGGAAGCCTTGGAGGTAACGACAAGGAGCGAAACAAAATTTATTTTGTTTCCTTTGTTCGATATAGTTAACGATAAAGAAGCAGAGAAAGTAAGACAAGTTGAAGCTAATTTAGATAAATTATCTAAAGCTGTAGTATCTTTATATGAAAGTGGTATTCAGATTGAGATAATTAAAACAACATTAGATAGTACGATAAATGATTTAGAAAAAGAAAAGAAAACAGGAAAGAAATTACAGAAAATATAGAAAATAGATATTTAAAGACTAAAATATATGATAAAATAATCCTAAATTTGGAGGTATTAATATGAGAGAAATAAGTGATAAAGAAGCTTGGGTTCTAAGTTATAACGAAAAAATAAGAAAAATAAATGAGCAGAAAAAAGAGATATTGTCTAGTCCTGATTATATGTTATGGCTTCAAGACTTTATAGCAAGAGAAGGAGTCTTTTGTGATGATGACATGTTATATTCTTTTATAGATATAAGTGATACTGATAAGAAACAAATTGAGAAATTAGGACTACTATATGAGATTATTGAAAGTTATGCTAGTAAAAATTATATCTATCCCCAAGTAGGTAATACTAATTGTTATTTCCGCCTTAAATATGAAGATGTAGGCTATAAAATAGGGGTAATACCAAGACAGGGGACAACATTTTATTGTGAAAGAGAAGATATAAACAAAGAAGAGGCATATATTGACTTTAATGATATTGTTAATAATCATGAATATGAAAGTACAAAGATAATTAAAGAACGATTAGATGATTTTGCAAACTCAATTATATCTTTATATGAAAAAGGAATACCTTTTGAAGCCATTACAGGTACTTTTTATAAGACTGTTGATACTATAGAAAATAATAAGAATTTGCGTGTTAAAGGTAAAATTTTAAGAAGATAAAATTGAAATATAAGAAATATGTAATAGAATTATTTTATGGAGGTAAATATGGAAAAAAATAATTTAGAAAACTATGATATTAAAAATGATCCTTTCTATACTAGGACTGCTGAAAGAAAAAAGAGCAAAGAGGAGAAAAAAGCCGAATTATTTAGTAGCACTGATTACTTTGAGTGGTTTACTGAAGAAATTGTAAAACAAGGAACAAATTATCGATCAGGACTAAGTTCTTATTATGTAGATAGACTAAATCCTAATACTAGAGAAATGTTTGAAAATACATCTTTGCTTTATCAAGGAATAGATGAATATGCAAAAAGAAACTATCTTTATCCTACTGAATGTGATTTTGGAATATTTTATCGTCTTAAATATAAAGATGCTGGCTATATTATAGGATTTACTAAAGGAGGAGGCCCTGATACATTTTTTTGTTATAGGAATGAACTAGAAGAAAGATTAGATTATATTGATTTTGTCGATATAGTTAATAACTATAAATATTCCAGTGTTGATATGATAAATAGAGAATTAGAACATTTATCATCTTTAGTATCATCTTTATATGATGCTGGAGTACCATATGAAGCTCTTAATGCTACTTTAACTAAGAGTATGAATGAAATTAGACGTCATGAAGAATACTATGGAAAAAAGAAAGTTTTAAAATAAAGTAGAGTAGTTTGGCAGTATGAAAGAAAAATATGAAAATTATTTAAATAATGAACAACATTTTGATAAAAGTACAATGTTAGGGATAATAGCTTTAATTATTGTAATTGCTGGAGTTTTTGGATTTTTATATGAGGTAGTATTTTACTACTTTAATAGTGGTATGACAGAAATTTATTGGCGTGGTGGTAATTTCTTACCTTGGATAAATATCTATGCGATAGGGGCAGTTTTAATATATTTCTTAACTTATAAAAAAAGAAAGAACCCGTTATTAGTCTTTCTTGTAAGTGTTATTGCTACTGGTATATTAGAATATGTTGGGGGAGCTTTTATGGAACATGTTATGCATGTTAAATGTTGGGATTACAGTACAGAGATATTAAGCTTTGGTAATATTGATGGTTATGTTTGTATAAGGAGTGTTCTAGTATTTGGAATATCTAGTTTATTATTAATGTATTTAATTGTGCCTTTTTGTTTTTATCTAGCTAAGAGAATGGATAAGAAAAAGTTTTTAATATTAAGTTATACAATCTGTGCTATATTCTTGTTTGATGAACTTTATAATTTGATATTTGCTAGAATCTTTAGTTTACCTAGAGCATCTGATATATATAAAAGTTTAGGTTTTAATTATTTATATTTTTAGTTAAAGTAAAAGCGCTTAATGATTAGTTAAGTGCTTATTTTAGGTTAATTTTAATACCATTTTCACAATGTTTATAAAACTCTGCTACAGAAAGATGGGAGTTAGGTTTTTTGTATTCATATAAACATAAAGTATCTTTATCATATATATTATTTAATTCATATTTAATGAATTTATCTTTTATATCAGTTAATAGACTTTCTAAGGTATTATACTGATGTATTCCTCTAAATCTTTCCCACGAATGTTCAAACCAATAATAGTTATTATCTTTTTCAAAGACTAAAAAAGTATGAGTAGGGCACTTATCATTATCATAGGAAACAATAAAATAGGTTTTTATATTATATCCTGTTGCTCTAAAATAATATCTTTCAAGTTCAACTTGATCCCAACAAACACCAACCTTATTAATTATTGTCTCTTTTGGACTTTGGAGAAAGTATTTAGTCTCAAAATCTTTAGTGATAGTATAGTATTTATTATTATCTTTATCTACATAACCATAATCTATATCTTTCATTAAACTCATAATTTCTTCTTCATTATAGTAATTCCAAATGTTAAGACTACCTCTAGCTTTTATTG
Source organism: uncultured Bacilli bacterium (assembly GCA_944331915.1). Lineage (GTDB taxonomy): Bacteria > Bacillota_I > Bacilli_A > RF39 > UBA660 > Onthousia. The sequence goes on from CALVIR010000055.1 coordinate 4,738, forward strand.
GTTTTTCAAGAACAGTTATATTTTCTAATATCCAAGCATATCGTCCTTCTTTATATTCTCCACAGATATATTCTTGATAGTTATTTTCTTTAATATCCTTAACATATTGATTAGTCATATAAATACAATCAACAAGTGTTGCTTTATAGATTATCATACCAGAACTTAAAGTTTTTTCATCTACTAGATTTGCTAAATCTTTTCTACTTTTCCAATTCTTATCTTTAGGAGTAGAGCTAGCATGAATATATATTTCACCTCGGTAATTAGTTTTATAACTCCTTGTTTCAATATATTTCTTTTTTTCTTTTATCAAAGTAGCATATGGTTCTATTAAACTTAATACTTTCATGTTGCACTCCTTTACTAGAAATCGGCACTAATACTGTTTTAATGGACTAGTACCCAGCATTTCAAAACTAGGTATTTTTTATGCAAGTTTTCTTGACATATCCATAGTAACATATTTTTAAATCATTGGCAAAATACTGTTTCTATTAAATTAACGCAAATAGAAAACTAACTTACTATTAATTCTTACCTTATTATGAGTTTTACAAATAAGCAAGTCTTTTGAGATTTAATTTTAAATTTATAATAAATAAATCATATTTTTCTTAAATTAATAACAAAAATATATTATTAGACAAAAAATACCATAGCACTTTTTAATAATTTTTTTATAATATAATTATAGGAGGTGCTTTATGTTTGAAAAACATATTAGTGATTTAGATTCAGATTTAGAATTAGAATTAGAATTAGAAAAGCTAATAGGTAATACACCTATGATTAAGATAAAATATCGTTATCAGAATAGGGAAGGTGTTGTCTATGCAAAATTAGAATATTACAATTACACAGGTAGTATTAAAGATCGTATTGCTAGTTATATAATTAAAAAATCAAAGGAAGAAAATATTTTAAAAGAAAACCAAGCGATTGTAGAAGCGACAAGTGGTAATACCGGTATTTCTTTTGCAGCTTTAGGAGCGTATTTTTCTCATCCAGTTCATATATTTATGCCAGACTGGGTTAGTGAAGAAAGAATAAAGATTATGAAACTATATGGAGCCCATGTATATTTAGTTAGTAAGGAAGAAGGAGGATTTAAAGAAGCGATTAAAAGGAGTGAAGAATTTGCTACTAAGATAAATGGATTTTTACCAAGGCAATTTGAAAACGCATTAAATATAGAAGCTCATTATTTAACTACTGCTAAAGAAATATTAAATGAAGCAAGTGAAATAGATACGTTTGTTAGTGGTATAGGAACAGGTGGAACTTTAATGGGAGTTGCTAAAAGATTAAAAGAGGATAATAAAAACATTAAAATTATTGCTTTAGAACCTGATAAAATGCCACTTTTAAGTGGAGGTAAAATTATAGGTGATCACAAGATTGAAGGGATAGGTGATGAGTTTATTCCTAGACTTGTGGACTTTAATTTAATAGATAAAGTTATTAGTATTAATGATTTAGATGCTATTAATATGAGTAGAATCTTAGCAAGTAAATTAGGGTTAGGAGTTGGAATTTCTTCAGGAGCTAACTTTTTAGCTAGTGTATTAAGTGGTGGAAAGAACGTTGTAACAGTATTTCCAGATGATGCTAAGAAATATTTATCTACCGATTTATCAAAAGATATAGATAATGATAAAGAACTATTATCTAATAAAATAGAATTACTAAGTTTAGAGGTAGTTGGGCAAAAGAAAAGTCAGTAATAATAGGTTTATTAACCATTTTACACATTATCTATTGCTTTTAAAGTATAGTTTTTTTAAAAATTTCATTTGTGTTTAACTACGCTTTATCTTTATATGTTGTTTCTACTAAAGTGGTGACATTTATGACAAAAAGAGAGCTATCTTTATTTATTATAATATTACTCCTATTCTTATAACTGTAATTATTTTACTCCTAAAATAGTAAAAGCATCTGATTTCAATATTTGTTGATTTCAGATGCTATCCTAAACAAGGGATTGCATTTGATTAGCAGAATCAAATGTATTCTTTTTTATTTTATGCAAGTTTCCTTGACAAATACGTAATATCACAAAAACGACTTTTTTACAAGTCGCATTCCTATTTTCGGGTGTAAATTTTTTTTGTAGGTAAGATAATGAATTTTTGATATACTTATTATACAAGGAGTAGTAGTATGTATGGA
>CALVIR010000056.1 GCA_944331915.1 uncultured Bacilli bacterium
ACAAAGTTCACCTTTGTTGCTTATCAATTAATAAAATCGGGATATCCAAACGGGATTTCATAATTTAAATTAACCCTAATTAATTAGCAGTTTCATAACTCATATTACCAGTTAAGGTATCTAATAAGGTATTTTTAAATAATTCTAGAAAGGTTAAACTCTTCACATCTTCTGTAACTGTCAAAGGAGCTTCTTTAATTAGCTCAGTACCATTTTTTACAATTAATTTTCCTACCTCATCACCTTTATTAAGTGGTAATTTTATATTATCTATCTTTACCTCATAAGTATATTCTTTCATATTATTAGTTCCCTTTTTAGATAGTATTGCCACATCATTAATAGGTACAATATCAATATTTTTCTTATTAGCTTTATCCAAAGTCATAATTTTAATAACATCTGTTTTCTTTTTTACCACATTTAACTGATAATTATTAAAACCATAATCTAATAAAGCCATCGTCTCACTATTACGAGTAGTACTATTCTCTTCTCCTAAAACAATAGCAATCAATCTAAAGTCATTTCTTTTAGCTGTCGCTGCCAAACAATATTTAGCTGCATCAGTATGTCCTGTTTTTAACCCATCAGCACCTTCATAAAATCTAACTAATTTATTAGTATTAACAAGCCAAAACTTATTATCCGTATCTTCTCTTAAGTAGTCTTCATAAACAGAAGAAAATTCTAATATTTTTTCATGTTTCAATAACTCTTTTGCAATAATTGCCATATCATAAGCACTAGAATAGTGATCTTTTTCATCTAACCCTGTCGAATTTTTAAAATGTGTATTTTTAAGACCTAATTCTTTAACTTTTTCATTCATCATCTTTACAAAATCTACCTCTGTTCCAGCAATAAATTCAGCCATTGCCACCGTGGCATCATTAGCACTAGCCATCGAAATACCTTTCATCATCTCTTCAACCGTCATAACCTCACCTGTTGTTAAATAAATCTGACTACCACCCATTCCTGATGCATTACTACTTGCCGTTACCTCATCTGTCCATTTTATCTTGCCACTTTCTATTTGCTCTAAAATAATTATTTGCGCTACCATCTTCGTCATAGAAGCTACCGCTAACTGTTCATCTTTATTTTTCTCAAAGATAATCTCCCCCGTTGTCGCATCCATTAATATCCCCGCTTTAGCATTTTCAATTAAAGCCACACTATTATCTGTATTAGTACCCTCATTTTGAACATTTTCTTCAGTACTTTCCTCATCTTGGGCCCAAACAGAAATTGGTATCACCATCAATAATAACATAAGTAGCACCGTAATCTTTTTCAATTCTATCAACTCCTAATAAAAGTTATGCAAAGTAATTATAAATATGATATTATGTTATTAAAGCTAAGTAAAAGTAATATATTATTATAGAGGTTGAAAAAATGAAAAAAGTTATTATTATTTTAAGTAGTATTATTGTTTTAATTTTTATTATCCTAATGATATTTCTTTTTAATGTTAAAAATGAGCCTATAGATAACTTGGAAGAAAAACCTAAATATGAAGATATTAATACGACTGAAAAAGAAAAGAATGAGTTTTCTAGTTACAGTTATTACAAAGAGGAAAACTTAGAACGGTACCAAAATTACAAAGCTAATAATTCTAGTTTAGATAACAGTGATATAGTTACAAGAGTAAATTTAAATCTAGATAAAGAAATATATACTGATACCGTACAAGCAACAAATCTTAACACAAATTATGTTCTTGTTAACAAATTTAATTATCTAGGTAGTGATTATACTCCTGATAATTTGGAACTTTTAGATAACAGTTATGCTAAAAGTGGAATTTATTTAGTAAAAGAAGCGAAAGATATGCTTGAAAAACTAATCGCTGCCGCTAAAGAAGATGGTTTAAACATCAGAGTAACCTCTGCATATCGCAGTTACTCTTATCAAGTTAACTTATATAACAACTATGTAAAAACAGATGGTGAAAAACTTGCCGATACATATTCCGCTCGTCCAGGATATTCTGAACATCAAACAGGACTAGTAGTTGATGTAACAAGAAGCTTTGATAATTTCAATAACTTTGAAAACACTGAAGAATATAAATGGATGTTAGAACATGCTAGTGACTATGGATTTATTTTAAGATACCCTAAAGACAAAGAAGAGATAACTACTTACACCTTTGAAGCTTGGCATTATCGCTATGTTGGCGTTGATTTAGCTAAAAAGATTAAAGAAAGCAATCTTACTTTTGATGAATATTATGTTAGATATCTAGAAAATGCATAAAATCGAGGAAATAATCTATCCTCGATTTTTAATATTTATTTGATTTTTAATTAAATTGAAACGATGAATTATTATAATATTTTCTATCCCCAAATTAGTTATACGAAAGTTCAATTAATTCCATCCATCTCATATAAATCTCATTATAATCGTCTATATTATAACCTCTTAAAAATTCATTCCATTCTTCTTCTAAATTATTAATTTTTAAACTTTTCTTTAAAATGTAAATATCAAAATATTTTGTTGATATAGATACATTACCTAAATCAATATAATAATATTTTTCGTTATTAACTAAAATATTTGTCAAACTGAAGTCACCATGAATTAAAGCATCATCAGCAGGTTTATTTTCTTCTAAAAAATTAATTATATCATTTTTAGAAAAGTCTTTAAAATACTCTCCTCTTAATTGATATACTATATCAATTTTTTCCATAGCATTCTTTAATAAATTGTTTACAGAAAATTTTTTAAATTGACATTTTTCATTATAATATCCATGAATTTTTTTTAACTCTTGTCCAAGTTGATATCCAAATTTTTTTGATTTATACAATGGTTCTCCATCAATGTATTCTCTCAATAAATACTCTTTATTTTCATACAAGTTATAATAATAAACATTAGCAACATTCATTTTACCTTTCAAATATTTTAATACATCATATTCTTCTTTTAAAGTTTCATTTCCTTTAATGTTTTGAACTTTTAAAATAGCATCTTGATTTTCTTTTGTCTTTAAACGGTAAACTAAACAACCAGAAAGACCTAATTTTTCTTGTTGCAACGTTTCTATTTTGATTAAATTTAATAATTTTTTATCATCAATAATTATTTTATTTTCAGTTTTTTTAATTCTGCAAACTAAATATTTATTATCATCATAAATTTTATTAATATACTTAATAAAGTCTTCTTTATCTTTATATATACCAAAATTTTCTAAATTTATAATATTAAGTACATCATCTAGACTATTATATCTTTTTACAGATGTAATCTGAATTTCTAATTCTTCATCCGTATTTTCATTAACTAATTTAAACGTTTCTAAATATTCTAGATTTAAACTATTATCAAAAATTTTATAAGTTTGCATATCATTCTTTATATTTTCAAACTCTTTTTCATTACATTTTATCTTTTTAATCATTTTCAGTTAACACTCCTTTTAAACACCTAATATTTTTTTTAACAAATGTGACTGAAAATCAATGAATATTGTCCGCCAGTACCTAGCATATTATAACTGACTTTCTAATAATTTTAACTTCGCCTCTTCTTCTTGTAATTTTTCTCTATCTAAATCAACAATATTTTTAGGAGCTTTATTTACATAATTTTCATTACTTAATAAGTTCTTACGTCTATTAATAGACATTTTTAATCTCTCTATATCCGCTTTTAAGTCCTCTTTATTAATATCATTTTTAAAGTAATAAGTAATATCAATTAAAGTTGATTTATAATTAATAGACTGATAATCACTTAAATCACTAGTAACAATATTATCATCAGTAATTTTTAATTGTGACTTATAAATATAAGCAAGATCATCTTTAACTGTTAATTTTACTTTATCATCTTTTTTAACATTATTAGTCGCTTTTAAATTTCTTATTTCTCTTAAATCTTCAATAACTTTAGTTATTTCTTCCATTTCTTCATTAAATATTGTTTCACTATCTACTTTAGGATAAGTACTAATTACAATAGACTCACTATCTTTATATGGTAACATCAAATAGATTTCTTCAGTTACATAAGGCATAAATGGATGTAATAGTTTTAATATTGTTGTTAAAACCTCAAGTAAAACAGCTTTCGTTGTATCATTCATATTCGCTTTACTTAATTCTATATAGTTATCACAAAAGTCTTCCCAAATAAATTTGTATAAACTATTACCCACATTATGAAAATCATAACTTTCCATATTTTTAATAACATCTGTAACTAAATTATTTTTTAAAGTCAAAATCCATTTATCAGCTTTAGTTAAATTAATATAATCATAACTAGCATTCTTTAAATCTTCAATATTCATTAAAACATATCTTGAAGCATTCCAAAGTTTATTAATAAAGTTCCAAGTTGATTTAACCTTTTCTTCATCATATCTTAAATCTGTTCCTGGAGAGGTATTAGTAGTTAAGAAAAATCTTAAACTATCAGCACCATATTTATCAATAACATCCATAGGATCAACCCCATTACCTAAGGATTTACTCATCTTTCTACCTTCTTTATCTCTAATAAGGCCATGAATAATACAATCTTTAAAAGGGCGTTTTCCTGTAAATTCTAATCCTTGAAAAGTCATTCTATTAACCCAAAATGGAATAATATCATAACCTGTAACTAAGACATTATTAGGATAAAATCTTTTTAGTAATTCTGTCTGTTCTGGCCAACCTAAAGTTGAAAATGGCCATAGAGCTGAAGAAAACCAAGTATCTAAGACATCATTATCTTGAACCCAACCTTCTCCTTCTGGAGCCCTCATACCTACATAAACCTCATCACCTTTATACCAAGCAGGAATTCTATGTCCCCACCAAAGTTGTCTTGAAATGCACCAATCATAAGTAATTTCCATCCAGTGATTCATTGTTTTCTCATAACGAGCTGGAACAAAATTTACTTTCGTATCTTTATTTTTTTGATTTTCTAGTACTCTATCAGCAAGTGGTCTCATCTTAACAAACCATTGTTTTGATAATGTTGGCTCAACAACCGCATCGCTTCTTTCACTATGACCAACATTATGAGTCATTTCTTCAATTCTAATTAATAAACCTTGTTTTTGTAAATCCTCTACTAGTTTTTCACGGCACTCTTCTCTTGTTAATCCCTCATATCCAGGAGCATTCTCATTCATTGTTGCATCTAAATTCATTACCACTACTCTTGGTAAATTATGTCTTAGTCCAACCTCATAGTCATTAGGATCATGAGCAGGAGTTATCTTAACAACACCCGTTCCAAAATCTTTATCAGCATGATAATCACCAACAATCGGTATTTCTTTATTAACAATAGGTAAAATAACTGTTTTACCTATTAAATGTTTATATCTATCATCAGTAGGATTAACAGCAACAGCAGTATCACCAAATAATGTTTCAGGTCTTGTTGTCGCTACATCTAAGTATTGCTCAGTACCAGTTATGTAATATTTAATATGATAGAAGGCTCCCTTATCTTCTTTATAAATAACCTCCTCATTAGATAAAGCTGTCATTTGCACTGGATCCCAGTTAATAATTCTTTCTCCTCTATAAATTAGTCCTTTTTCATATAGTTTAACAAAAACATATCTAACCGCTTCACTAAGTCCTTCATCTAAAGTAAATCTCTCTTTAGTATAATCAAGACTTAATCCAAGTTTAGCCCATTGTTCATGAATTGTTGTCGCATATTCATCTTTCCAACTCCAAGCATGTTCTAACCATTCTTCTCTACTAATTCCTCGAGGATTAATTCCCATCTCTCTTAGTCTTTTATCAACCTTCGCTTGTGTAGCAATACCAGCATGATCCATTCCTGGAACCCATAAAGCATCGTAACCACGCATTCTTTTATATCTAATGATAATATCTTGAATAGTTGTATCCCAAGCATGTCCTAAATGTAATTTACCCGTTACATTTGGAGGAGGAATAACAATACAAAAAGGTTCTCTACTTTGATCAACATTGCCCTTAAAATAACCTTTATTTACCCAATTATTATATTTATCTTTCTCTACCTCTTTATGATTATATTTCTTATCTAACATGTCCTTTTTCCTCCTTAAATATTTTATTTCTTTTAATCATTTCTCTTTCTATATCATTAACTCCATACACCTCATCTGTAAAAATATCATCATCCATCATTCTAATTAAATATGCTCCTATTTGTTTATAGTCTTCATATTCATTTTTATGTTCTTGAAAGTATGTAAGTTGTCTATTAGTTACTATCTCTGGAAGATAGAAAATTAAAAGTCCCATCTCTTCTTCTGTTTTATAATTAAAATGTCCTAATCCTGCTATCAATAAAGCGGCAAGATGTGATTCATCCTCTTTAAATTCAAAGCCTAAATTGTTATCATCTGAAAACTGTTGATATGCTTTAACATGATAATCAAAATCCAAACTATAATTTTTAACCTCACTATTGGATATTTGTTCTCCATCTGGAACAATGACGACTTTTTTCATAAACACCTCCTAATAACAAAAAAATAACTATAACTCAAGGACGAATCTTTTCGTGGTACCACCTTGATTTATAGTTATTTAACTATCTCATTATAGATAACGGACTATACCGGAATAACTTACTAAAAGTTCAGAAATCCTGCTCTATTCACTACCTTCCATATATTGTATTGTTAATTTTCACCAACCATTAACTCTCTCTAAATACTTTATATGTACTCCTTGAATATCAATCGCATTTAAGTGTATTATACGCCATATTTAACGGTTTTACAACTTTGAGTTTAGGTTTTTTACAAAAAAAGCATCAAAAATTTATAAATTTTATATTCAAACACAATAATGTACCAAA
>CALVIR010000057.1 GCA_944331915.1 uncultured Bacilli bacterium
GGGGTGAAATAGAAAAAATAGTAGTTAATGAAATATATCATTAACTACTATTTACCTACAAAAAAAATTTACACCCTTTTAAAAACTTTGTATTGACTATTATCAGTTTATTATGCTATTCTTAAGTTGTTAGTAATTGGTTACCTAATTTTTGATTAGTACTTATTACTAATAGCAGAACGATACGGTATTAATTATCGGAATTTAAGCCTATGGAGATATTATATATGTCGATGAAGTAGGAACTCTTGGAGGTAACGACAAGAGATATCTAATATTTATTTGAATGTTCTGTGATAAAAAATGTTAAATCATTTTTGTAAGGGCACTATCTTTGGATGGGCCCTATTTTTCTTTTGGAATAATTAGATTTCATATGTTAAACATTAGTTAAAATGTCACCGATTTTATAGTATAATTTCTTTATAATTCCTCATTGACAACAGGGACCCAGTAAAAACTCTTTTGAAGTGCGTAATATCTTAAAAATAAGATATTACAGCAAGTATGACGAGTTATTACTGCCTATTATCAATGATTTGCTTATAAAGAAATTATAAAACTTAGTGGTGACATTTTAACTAAAGATATGGTGACATTTTAAAAAAGGATTAACAATAATTAGATTTCATATAGACTTAAATCTTTGGCTTTGATAAAATAAGTATGGAGATGATTTGATGGAATTTATTGAGAAAATAAAGGATAGAGTCAAAGGTAAAAATAGAAAAATTGTTTTACCAGAATCTGATGATATTAGAGTTTTAGAAGCAGCTTCAATAATAAAAAAAGAAGCTTTTGTGGAAATTGTTCTAGTAGGGAAAGAAAATGAGATAGAAAATCTTGCTAAAGATAATAATATTGATATTAGTGGGGTTACTATTATTAATCCTGATACTTTTAGTGAGAGGGAAAAGTTAATTAATGATTATTATGATCTTAGAAAGCATAAAGGTATTAGTTTAGAGGAAGCTAAGAATACTATTTTAAATGATTATGTTTATTTTGCTAATATGTTAGTTAAAGATGGTTATGCTGATGGAGTGGTATCAGGGGCAAAGCATAGTACTGCTGATACTTTAAGACCAGCTTTACAAATAATTAAGACTGCGGAAAATACTAACGTTGCTTCTTCATTCTTTTTGATGGATGTACCTAATTGTGAATATGGATCTAATGGTTTGTTTGTTTATTCTGATTGTGGAATGATTCAAAATCCAACTAGTGAAGAGTTAGTAGAAATTGCTAAAGAGAGTGCTGATACTTTCCTTTTGTTAGTTGAGGAAAAACCTAATGTTGCTTTTTTATCTCATTCAACGTTTGGGTCTTCAAAGTGTAGTGATGTGGATAAAGTTGTAAAAGCGGTTAAGTTAGCGAAAGAAAAATATCCTGACATTAATTTAGATGGGGAATTACAATTTGATGCTGCAGTTGTTCCTCTTGTCGCTAAGAGTAAAGCACCTAATAGTAAAGTAGCAGGAAAAGCAAATGTTTTAATCTTTCCTGATTTAGATGCAGGAAATATTGGATATAAAATTACAGAAAGGCTTGCTAAAGCAAAAGCATATGGACCTGTTACACAAGGATTAGCGAAACCAGTTAATGATTTGTCAAGAGGATGTAATGCTAACGATATAGTAGGAGTGATAGCAATTACAGCTTTACAATCTTTAAAATAGGATGGAGGTAAAAGATGGATGAACGTAAGAAATTAGCTTTAGAAAAAGGACTTATTGTTAATGAAGATTACAGTACTTATAGAAAAGTTTTAGATTTATATAAAGAAGGGTTTGAGATGTTTTTAAATCATACTTTAAAGATAAAAGAGTATGATAAGTTAATTGAAGAAAGTAATTTATATTTTGGAGTATCGACGACAAAAGAGAATGAATATAAAAGTTCAAAGCTTGATTCAAAGTATTTGGTATGTTTAAATCAATTTTATATAGAGAAATTATCTATTGATGATATCAATATCTTAAAGAATAAAGATGGTGTAGATTCTTCTGTTGCTAATATTATTATGCAAACCTATGTAGATATAATTACTAAAGATGGAGCTACTAGTGTTAGTTATGTTCCAGTGACACCTGATTCGATTGTTCCTAATCCAAGTATTGTTTTATCCTTTATGTATGGAAAGAATAGTGAGTCTTTGACTGGAGAGGCATTTAAAGAGAATCTACATAAACAAAGAGAATTTATTGAAGAATTTAGTAATAAATTAGAAAAGGAAATTTTAGATTCTTTAAGAGTTCCAGGAAAAGTTTTAGTAAATAAGATTGTTTAGAGGTAAATATGAAAATAGTTTCATTTAATGTGGCTGGATTTAGAGCATGTTTAAGAAAAGGGTTTGAAGCTTTCTTTAGGGAAAGTAAAGCAGATATTTATTGTTTACAAGAGGTAAAAGCAGTAGAGGAAGAGATTCCTTTTAGACCAGAGGGGTATAACTTTTATTTAAACAAAGCTGATAAGAAGGGGTATTCTGGAGTAGCAGTTTATTCAAAAGTTAAACCAATTGAGGTAGCATATGGAATTGATGTTGATATTCATGATCATGAAGGAAGAGTTATAACACTTGAATATGAAGATTTCTTTTTAGTGTGTGTGTATGTTCCTAATGTCAAGAGAGACTTGTCAAGACTTGATTATAGAATGACTTGGGAAGCAGATTTCCTTAAATATTTTCAGAGTCTTGACAAAAAGAAACCAGTTATTGTTTGTGGAGACTTTAATGTAGCTCATAAGGAAATTGATCTTGCTAATCCAAAAGGCAATGTTGGTAATGCAGGTTTTACAATGGAGGAACGTGATGCTTTTACAAGACTAATAGATAGTGGCTTTATTGATGTTTACCGTTATTTATATAAAGATAAAACAGATGCTTATACTTGGTGGAGTTATATGGGAAGAGCTAGAGAGAAGAATATTGGGTGGCGAATTGACTATTTTCTAGTGTCAAATAGATTTATAGATAATGTAAATGATATGAAAATTGACAGTGAGGTTTTTGGTAGTGATCACTGCCCGATAGAGTTAGAAATTAAGTAAAAAGATAGTCAGCTTAATATTGATTATCTTTTTCTGTTATAGTTATATTTGTGCTATAATAATAGAGGAATTATTTTTTGTAGGTGATGTTAATGGATCAAGAGAAAATTGGTAAATTTATAAAGAAACTTAGAAAAGATAATAACTTAACACAAGATGAACTTGCTAAAAAGTTAGGAGTTACTTATCAAGCGGTTAGTAAATGGGAAAATGGTAAAAGTATTCCTGATATTGCTATTTTAAAAGATATTAGTACGTTATTTAATGTAAATATAGATGAGCTTTTAGAGGGAAATGTTAAAGAAAAAAAGAAATTAAATAAGAAAATATTTATTCCAATAACAGTTTTAAGTCTTTGTGTAGTTTGTATTTTTGTGTTTTTTGTCGTTCATAAAGAGACTTATCAATTTAAAGTATTAGGAACGGATTCTAGTGAGTTTGATGTTAGTGGGGTGTTAGCTTTTTCTCCTGATAAATCATCTATTTATATATCTAGTATTGATTATAATAATAGTAGTGATAATACAGAGTATAAAAGCTTAAGTTGTAATCTTTATGATGTAAATGGAAATCTTAAAACTAAGATTAGTAGTTGTGAAAGTGATAATAGTGATGTAGAAACACTTAATGAGTTACTTAATAGTATTGATTTTACTGTAGATGACTATGCTAGTAGTTGTAGATTGTTTAAAACTAATCAATTAGTTCTTGAGATAAAAGCAACGAGTGTTGATGATAAGACTGTTACTTATGAGGTTCCTTTAAGTTTCGATGATGATTGTTTGGACTCAACTAATAGTTGAGTTTTTTCAACTGGTTTTTTATTTACTTTTATATTTTTAATAAGATAAACTGAGGGTGAGGTGAAAAAGTTGTGAAAAAGAAGATTATAGTTATTATTCTTGTTATTTTAATATTATTAGTAAGTGCTTTCTTAATTCTTAATCTGTTAAGTACTAATAGTGAAGAGGTTGAACTTGTTAGTAGCTTGATAGAAAAAGAAAGTAAATTAGAGGATGACTTTCCAAGAGAGTTAAAAGATATTGATAATGCAGATATAATTGTTAACCCTTATGAGATATCACCATTAACAGCTTTAATTATGTTTAAGACTGAGAAAGCTGTTAGCCCGAAAGTAACAATTGAAGGTGAAGATGAACTTACAACTTATGAATATACTTTTGAAAAGGGAACAGAACATTATTTACCTATTTATGGATTATATCCAGATAAAGATAATACAGTAATAGTAGAGTATGGTGATGTAGAAAAAGAGTTTACTATTACTACAGAAGCATTACCAGATGACTTTATTTTACCAACTAGTGTTAAAGCAGATAAAGATGAGCTTTCTAATGACTTATATTTCTTTACACCTTCTAGCAGTGGTTATACTTGTGCTTATGATGTAAATGGAGATGTTAGATGGTATTTGACTATTAATGCTATTTGGGAGATTAATAGGCTTAGTAATGGACATTTAATGGTTAGTACAGAAAGACTTGTTAATAGTCCTTATTATATGACAGGATTATATGAAATGGATATGTTAGGTAAGATATATAAAGAGTACAGTTTACCTGGAGGATATCATCATGATTATTTTGAGATGGAAAATGGTAATTTATTAGTTGCAAGTGATGACTTTAATAGTGGAGCAGGAACTGTAGAAGACTATATTGTGGAACTTGATAGAGAAACAGGAGAGATTGTTAAGAGTTTTGATTTAAAAGATATCTTAAATATGGAAGATGGTAAGAGTGAAAACTGGGTAGAGTATGACTGGTTTCATAATAATTCAGTATGGTATGATAAAGAAACTAATTCTATAACTTTATCAGGTCGTCATCAAGATGCAGTTATTAATATAGATTATGATAGTGGAGAGTTAAACTGGATAATAGGTGATTCTACGAATTGGAGTCGCGATTATCAAAAGTATTTCTTTACACCAGTGGGTGAAGACTTTGAATGGCAATGGAGTCAACATGCAGCGATGATTACACCGGAAGGATATGTATTTATCTTTGATAATGGTAACAATAAGTCTAAGAATGAAGATGAATACGTTCCAGCGGAAGAAAGTTATTCACGTGGAGTTATGTATAAAATAGATACAGAAGAGATGACTATTGAGCAAGTTTTTGAATATGGTAAAGAACGTGGTAGTGAGTTTTATTCACCTTATATCTCTGATGTTGATTATTTAGAAAGTGATCATTATATAATTCATTCTGGTGGTATAGTTTATGTTGATGGTAAGAACTCTAATCAACCAGCAGGACTTGGAGGAGCAGATAGACTAGTAAGTGATACAGTAGAATATAAAGATGGCGAGGTTATCTTTGAAATTGTTTTACCTAGTAATAACTATCGAGTAGAAAAAATGAGTTTATATCCGGAGAATGAAAGTTTTACTTTAGAAAAAGCAGAACAAGTTGGCAGTTTAGGGGAAACTGAGGTTACTAGTAGAGAATTAGGTTTTGTTTTAAATAGTAGTGACTTTAATGAAATAGAAGAAGATCATAATATAAGTATTACAAAAGAGATTGATCGGTTAGTTTTTACAGGACAATTTAAAAGAGGTACTGATGTTAATGTTATTCTTTATAAGAATGGTTTTAAAAATATTTATAATGTTTCTATAAGTAAGAGACCATATACGGCAATGTGTGTTGATATATTTACTGAGGAAGAGACAGAAGAAGGTATTGTAGTTACAAAGTATATTAATGAAGAAGGACTTAGTGGCAAATATTCAGTCTATGTAGAGGTTGACGGTACTATTTATGATACAGGTAAATATGTAGAGTTTTAAAATGTAGTTGAATAGTGCATTTTTGCTATATTTATTGGTTTTATGATAAAATGGTCATAGATGGAGGGAATTTGTATGAACAATATGTTAAATTTGTATAGAGCTGATAATATTTGGCCTTATATTACTGGTCAAAATCAATTTATTGGAACTGATGTGGAGAAACAATATTTTGAGGCTGCAAAGAAATTTGGGGAATTGTGTTCTGTTAAGGTTATGGGATATGCGGTAAGTGATTCTCAAAATAGACCACTTGAACCAGAATTTGTTAAAACTTATAATCAATTAACAAAAGCATTTGTCAACTGTATTTCTGATGGTAGAAAAATTTCTTTATCTGAAATCGGTAATGCTATAAAATTAGTTGGAGATTATAATGAAACGGTTGGAGCCGTTTGCTTTGGAGATACATCTGGTATTGGTATAAGTTATGGGCCTAATAGTTTAATGCGATTGGAGGATTATCTTAGCGAGGAAAACAGAACAAAGATTGTTTCACAATATGTAACATGTTTAAATGGTTTAAGAAACACTTATGGTGATGTTGATTTAAGAGATGAATTATTTAAAACCGATAACCAATCAGTTAAGATAAAATAGTTTATAGAAAATTATTGGTAAAAGACGGAGTCTAAATTTATCGGAAAGATTATTTAATAGTTGATAATGCTGTATAAAGCTTTGGAAACATTAGAATT
>CALVIR010000058.1 GCA_944331915.1 uncultured Bacilli bacterium
ACATTATTGGTCGTACTTTTATATCTGTTTTTTCTTTATTTTCCAACAGCTTTTCTAAAACTGTCCGTTACTCAGCCTCTTTACCAATTACAAAACTAGCTAAGAAAGAGCCAAGTGAGGTTTGCTCCATATTCATCTCTTCAACTGGACTACTATCAATTTTTGTAATTTTATTTCCTTGCATTGTAGTATAGTTTGAATTATTAGTTGTACTTTTAAACTGGTTTACCATCTTAGTACTATCTATATCTATATTTTTAATTTTTTCCATAAAGTCTCCTCTTTTCTAATGTGCATATTGAATTGTTTTTTCTACTACTTCTTTTATATCTCTTTCATTAAATGGTTTTCTAAGAACATCTACAATAGGATAATTAAAAGCATTAGCAACTAAATTGTCATTACCTACTCCTGTTATAATTGAAACAGGAATACGGTCAAACAAATTATTGTTCTTAAAATATTCTAGTACTTGAAAGCCATTAAAATTAGGCATATTTAAGTCTAATAACATTCCTACTATTTTTGTATCTTTATTTGATGATATTATATTTAAAGCCTCAGTTCCATCACTAGCCATTAAGACCTCAAATTGATTATTAAAGATTTTTTGAACAAAATTCTTAATAACACTTGAATCATCAACTACAATAAGAGCTCGATCTTTTTTTGGGGCCACAAAAGATGTTACAGTACCAACTTCTTCAAGTCCTAAATACTGCTTCACCAAGTGGACAATAAAATCGAGCTCTTTTATTAAATCATCAAAATTTTCCGTAACATAGTACATGTTATTTTCTTTACTTGCCATTTCATGCTGATAAGCTAGATTAGCAAGTTTATCGAAGCCAAAATATTTGGCATCACTTTTTAGGCCATGAACTAAAATCGCGTAATTAGCCATGTCACCTATTTCTTTAGTTTGTTTTATTTTCGCTTCTTTTTCGTTAATATCACTTAAAAAGTCGCCCAAGGTTTCGTCATAAGTAGCCATATCACCAAACAACTCTAGGCTCTTTTTAACATTTACACCATTATTTATAAGTAAATTAACATCCCTCATAATATACCCTCCATACTTAAGAGTATATCATATTTTAAACATTATTCAAATATTTATTTATAATTAAGTCAAGTGCTTTACGCTCAATTGGTTTAGGTAAATAGCTATCAAAGCCTTCACTTAAGTATTTTTCTTCCATTCCGGCAATCGCATTAGCAGTTAAAACTACAACCGGAGTATGAAAGTTTGGAAGCTCTTTTAATTTATGAAGAGTCTCTGTCCCTGTCATTTTAGGCATCATATCATCCATAAAGATAAGGTCATAAGTTTGATTATTAGTTTTTTCTAAACACTCACTACCACTATAACAACTATCAACAGTTAGACCATAATCTTCTAATAGCCTTGTCGCTACTTTTATATTAAGCTTATTATCATCAACAACTAAAACTTTTTTATTAAGTTGTGGTTTTTCTTCCGTCATAAATGTTTTATTAAGTTCTAACGTATTTTCTAGTTTAACATCATTGACAATTCTTTGATCAATCGCAATCGTAAACTTACTACCTTTTCCATAAATACTTTGAACTATAAGTTCTCCATGCATAAGCTGAACCAATCTTTTAGTTATAGCAAGCCCAAGTCCTGTTCCTTCAATTGTAGTATTACGGTCTTCCTCAAGTCGTTCAAACTTATCAAAAAGTTTATCAATCTTATCACGTTTAATACCAATACCAGTATCTTCAACGGATACTATTAATCGACAAATTTCGCCTTTTATTAACGAATTAACTGTAAAAGTAATAGATCCACTATTTGTATATTTTGCAGCATTTGTTAAAACATTTAAAATAACTTGTTTAACCCTTGTATGATCTCCATATAAAACTTGAGGAATAGTCTGATCAATATTAACTATTAATTCTATCGGCTTTTCCCCTATTCTTGATTTTGTTAAGGTAATTAACTCGTTAAATATTTTATAAGGGTTATAATTACTATTTATTATTTCTAATTTATTTGCTTCTATTTTTGAGATATCTAAAACACCATTTACAATTTCAAGTAAACTCTCACTAGCCATTAAGATATCATTGATATCTTCTTTCGCACGTTCTGGAAGATCAGGCTCTTCTTTTAAAGCCTCTGAAAAACCGGTAATCGCATTTAAAGGTGTTCTAATTTCGTGTGACATACTTGATAGAAAATCTGTTTTAGCATTATTTGCTTTTTCAGCTTGAGTTTTAGCAATATTTAGTTCTTCTATCATTTTAATATCTGGATTTTCAATTGTAAAATACATAAGGAAAGTTACTAAAGTCTCTGTTGGTGTAACAAGTAATAGTCCTGGTACTAGTTTTTGAATAATAGATGTTAGCATACCAAGAACTATATAAACCATGATGGGGATAACTTTTTTATTAAAATATAGACCTCTATTTATAAAACATACGCCCATCCAAATAATGATAAAACTAAAACTAGCTAGATAAACAACATTTACTGGTACACCTGTAATAGTAGGTCCATAAACTGTTTGTTCAAAAGAGATAGGAAATATTAAAATAGCGATGGTAAAAACACTTATTGCCCCAATCCAAAAGGGCTTTAATATTTGATGGCTTTTTTTTGTAATATAGATCATATATATTACAAAAACACTAATCCATACTAATAATAATATTAAATATGTTTTTAAAACTACATCACTTATAAATGGTATATAATTATTAGAGAAATATGTACAAGCATATTCAAAAATTAATGCAAAAAGATTGCTAACAACTAAAAAGCGATATAACTTATTTTCAGTATTTTTTATTCTTTGCTTTGAAAAATAAATAACATTTAAAAGTATTGAGAAAAATATTGCACAAGTAGGAAAAAACAATCCTGTTGTCATATAAACACATCCTTCTATTTAAGTATAACACTTTATTGCGTAATAGAAAAGAATTAATCTAAATGAACAAAGGAAAGAAAATTTATTTTATTTCAATCTTGTCGTTATCTCTAAGGATTCCTATTTAACAGATGGAGTATTCCCTACTCCATAGGCTTAAATTCCGATGGATTAAAACTGTAAACCCTGCCATACTTTTTTGCCTTCTTTATTTTAATTCTTCAAATAAGATGTTTATACTCATAAATAAAGCTTTTATATTTTGTACAAGAAAGAATATTTCTTAAATTCATTATTACTTTGACAATCTTGAAAATTGTTATAAATAGATCTAAGACAATCAAATGTTTAATGGATTAATACTTTTAAAACAATGTTAATATGATATAAACTTATATGTTTTATATATTTTCATTCAGGTCCTTTCTTGATGTAATCAAGTTTAGTATATAAAACGATAGGTTGCCAATAACTTTTTGACTTTTAATTGCACTTCCTTATAGATAGAAAATAGATAATATCCTTGATCTTATTATTAAATTTTTCTTGCTTGCAACATAATAAAAGAATGATTAAATCATCATCCTTTTATTTTTTCTTGCACTATATCAGTGTTTATTAATATTATTTTTGTATTGTTTTATTTAAAACCATTTTTTTAGAAACATCATTAGAATTAGTTTTATATTTGGTAAAGTAAATTTCTCCATCTATTCTTTCTGGAATAAAACACTTATCAGTTAATCCTTCTTCTTCTAAAGCATTTATACTACGTTTTCCAGAACCAGTAACTTGAAATTCTTCTTCATTGCTATGTAATCTAAAAACAACTTTAGATGCTAATTCTTCTGGAAGCAACGAATCCAATTTTTCTTTTGTACTAAGTAATGCAACTGGCAAAGTGTCTTTAGAATCTGGTTGCATTTCTATATGAGCAACAGGAATCTCCATTCCTTCTTCATTTTTGGCATTAATTACCTCACATGATAGAATATTATAATAATCATCTTGAATGGCTTCTGATATAACATAAGGTGCTACTTCTTCGCCAGTACTTAAATGAAATTCAGAACCCATGCGACCATGCATAATAGTATTACCTTTTTTATTTTTAGATGCCCAAGCTTTCGTATCACCATAGATTTTACCATTAGCATCTTTTATAAAAAATTTATTAGTAGCATCTTCATTACCATCATATCTTTTCATAGTAGTAGGACCAATAGCAGCTAAACGTCCAACACTACCATCAGTTATATGATTACCATTTTTATCTAGAATAACCTCATCTACACACTTAAAAGGCGTAAGACCATATGTTTCTTTTGAAAATGAAACTTTTTGTCTTAAAGCATGAAACAAGGTAAAATAAATACCACCATGTTCACAATCACCACCACCTAAAGATAAGGTTACAGGCGACAAAGGAAATGGCACTCTTTTTGTCCCTGCTTTTACATTCTTTAACCATTTATTTATTAGTCTTTCTTCGCCTTTACTTGTAGGTTCTCCAACTGCTATTACTATATATGCTTGAGGCATTTTTTCAAAAGGAAATTCTTTTTCAAACGTTTTAGCAGAATGTACTAAGAAACTTGTAGTTGATGGTATAGCATTTGGTCTATTTATTATTAATGATCTATTATGAAAGTTTATATCATAAATTGGTTCTAAGGCAGCACTGCAACCTTGTGATAATGGATCTGATATACTAGTTATAACATCTGTATTTGAATATGTTGGTATATGTGCTAACATTCTAACATCATGCATAGCAGGTAAACCAGATAAATCGGTATCATGGAATCTCGCCATAGTTATTAAACTACGATGAGGATGAACCATTTGCTTTGGCAATCCTTTTCTAGTCGAACCACTTGTAAAGCTTCTTAAAAAGTCATCATCTAGAGCCACTCTTTCTCTAATTTGTCCAGAATAATTAATACCAGAAATAATGAATTCCTTAAAGGTTTCAACATTTTTATCTTTTTCTTTAAATTCTGAAATATTATTAGCAAAATCACAAAAACCTTTATCTAATTCATAATATGGATCTATTCCATCTTTTAAAGAGTCTGTTAAAGAAACAATAACTTTATGTTTGAAATTTTTATTTTTTATGATGTCTTTAATCTTTTCATATTTTTTATCAGTAGCAAAAAACACTTTATCAGTACATCCGTTTATAATTGTTTCTATATATGATTTATCAAAATTCTCTCCAAAAATAGTAGCTTCAGCTCCAACCTCACTAATAGCCATTAAAGTATAGATAAATTCAGGAGTATTAGCCATACAAATAGCAATTGCATCGCCCTTTTTTATTCCTGCTTGTTTTAATGCTTTAGCAGTCTTATCTCTGTTTTCAAAAAGCTCTCTAAAAGTTATAACATTTCCTCTATAAAAAAGAGCCTCTTTCTCTAAGTTAGCTGTATTACGTTTTTCAATGTCCAAATCCCAAGCATAATTGCGTTTCTCTTCGATTTCTTTTAAAGCAGCTTCTACTTTTTTGTTAGTTTTAACAATTTTATTACTTTTTTCTTTATTTAATTTAAATTTAGATAGTACTATTTCTCTTAGTTTAGCAATATTTACAATCTTCATAAAAAATCTCCTTTACTTTTGTTTTTTTATTTCTATTTCATCATAAGTATAGGAAGATACTGCGTTACCTATTTGCACTTGATAAATAGAGCCTATTTTCATTACAACAACCCCAATTTTTCCTTCCTCTTTAATAATTACCTCTGTCCCAATATCAATATCATCATCAATATCATCAAAACTAGTTTTTCTTACAATTAATCCCATAATTTACTACTTATTTTCTCACCTCTCCCTTTCTAACCTTATATTATATATAAGTCAAATAAAATGTCAAATAAAATTATGGATAAATTAAAGAAAAATCAAGGTCAGTGCTTAAACATCTAACCTTGATTTTGAGTTAATCTCTAATTATTTTTTTACTACAGAAATAAGTTATTAAAAGGTAACCACCATAAATTATGACGAGTAATAAAGCGGTTAAAACAATTGCAAAAAGAAGGCTTTCATTACCAAAGGTTTCTAAAAGGTAATTACAGAAGATAATTCCAAAGATAGAATGAATAACAGCTACTAGTAATGGTACTAAGAAGAATATTGCAATTTGTCTAAATAGAGCTTTATTAATAAGGCGTTCATCAGCTCCTATTTTTCGCAACATTTTAAACCGTTCTTTATTTTCAGTCGCTTCACTTAATTCTTTTAATGCCAAAAGTGCAGCACTTGAAATTAAGAAGATTATTCCTAAATAAAGACCAATAAAGGTTACTAAAGCACCTAGACTAACACTTGATTCATAAATAGATAATCTTGTCGATGCAAATAAATTAGCATTATTATTAATAAGTTCTTCACTTTTACTAGTTAGAAGATCTTCTATTTTTCTTTTTTCATCATCAGTTTCTGCCTTATAATTAGCAAAAAGCATTTCTTCTTCAACAGATAAATTATTAACTGCTTCATCTGGAACAATAATTATTCCATCATTAATATGACTTTGAGTTTAGGTTTTTTACAAAAAAAGCATCAAAAATTTATAAATTTTATATTCAAACACAATAATGTACCAAA
>CALVIR010000059.1 GCA_944331915.1 uncultured Bacilli bacterium
TTGCTTTTGGATAAATAATACTTACATGAGAAAAGTATTAGAAGAATTCAATAATTAATATTTAAGTCGATACAATAAGTATCGGCTTTTTTAGAGGGTTAGGGATTTTCCCATATAAAAAGGATTTGTGCTATACAAATCCATTGCTTGCTAATATTATTAAAAACTTAATCTTTTATAAATTTTTCAACTTTATCTATTAACTGTTTGGCTTCTTGTGGAATATCTTTTTCATAATCAAATGATTCATTCATAATCCACCTTAGTACACAATCATAAAATTTTGATTTGCTATACAAAAATCCTTTCAATTCAAAGCCTTTTTCTCTTCCGGTTATTTGCTTAAAATCATTACCAATATTTTTTTTAATTAAACCATTTAAATACCTTCCTAATTTTTTATTTTTATAATCATCATATTTTATATTGTCTAAAAATGATAAATCATAATCTTTACATTTTAAACCATTTAAAAAATAATCTTTTATAACTTGAGGTGGAAATAAATTTTCAATTTCTCTAACTTCTAATTTATATAATTGCTTATCAAGTATTTCTTTCAACTTATTATATCTATCAATTTTTGCTTGTTTATTATTTCCTGATAAAATTTCATCATCATCCATTATTAGTAAAAAATCCTTATTTATTTTTTTTGCTTTTAAAATAAAATCTTTGCTATTATCAATATCATCATTAAGAGAAAAATTTATTAGTGTTCCATTGCTTCCTCCATAAGGTACAAAAACATAGTCATAATCCTCAATATATTTTCTTCCAGATTCATTAATGTTTTTTTTATTTAATAACAGTCTTATATAAAATGCATCATATTTTCCTTCAACCCATATTATTTTATTAGCAATTTGTACACTACTAGGCTTTACTCCTAACTCATAAATCATACTAATATCTGATTCATTTTGAACGGTTACATTAATATTATCGCCATTTTTTTTGCATAAATAGTTAATAAAATTTTTAAAATCATGATTACTTATATCTATTAAATGATTTGAATGAGTAGTAAAAAAGAAATAGCAATTTTTAAATTTTGGATTAAGAGAAATAATATTTATAAGCAATCTTTGAAATCCAGGATGAAAACTTTGTTCTGGTTCTTCTATAAAATAGATATTCTTTTCTCTATCACAATTTAGAAAAATATTATACATCATTATTATAAGTGAAGTAATCCCATCTCCAACCTCATATATAAATCTGTCTTCAGAATCATTTATATTAATTTTAACTTCGTAACTTTTTTCATCAGGAATAATCGATATATCTTTTCCTTCAAAAAAATAATTACTTAAAAATTTTTCAAAATCAGAAATTAACTTTCTCTCTCTTTTTGACCCAAGTAATTTTTCTTTATACTCAAAATAAAAGTTAAGTCCAGTTATTATATTAATTTCGTTTTCATTATATTTATATTCTTCCAGAATACGTGTTTTATATATATCATCTAAAATATTACCTTCTTTTATATTTGGATTTTTTAAAGGATGCCTAATGTTTCTAAGTAACGGAATATAATTTTTAAATCGATATGGTCTTTTATCTTCCTCGCTTATATTATATAAATTAATAAATCCTTCAGTTTCTTCTTCGATATATCCAAAATCATAAATAACTTTTCCAAATTGATAAATAGCTTCATCATCTAAATTATCAAACTCTTTCTCTAATTCTATTTTATATTGATTTATAACTTTGTTTGTAAGACTTGTTACTTCATAAACAACCTTATCACTAAATTCTTTAGCGTCGGTTTTTGTATTAAATCCTAGATATGTTAATAAGTCTGGATACCTATTTTTTAAGTCAACAAAGTTTTCAAAATCATATACTACTCCTGGATATTTTCCCCCTAACATTCTAGTGCTACTTTGTATTTTTGAATCATTAAATGTTTGTATCCCAGTTAAAATATTTATATATTTATCATTAATTTTTTTAAATTCTATTATATTATAAAACGTATCTAGTTTTTTTTGATTGTTACTTGTAATATTACTAAAAACAATATCTTTGATTTCATATCTATCGACAATATTAATTGAATTTTTAATTATTTCTCTCATAAAATAACTTTTACCACTATTATTTTTTCCTACTATAATATTTATTTTTTTTAAATCCAATAAGTATGTATATTTTTTAGAAAATTTAAATTTTTTTGATATATCGTTTTGTAACAAAAGCCACATACAATCACTTCCTTTAAAACATTATACCATTAATCATTTTAAAATTAAAATTCACTAAAAAACCACTTTTAAATAAGTGGTTTTAGATATAAATAAGAGGTCTCAAATATGCGTTAAATCGCTTTGTAAACCAACTTCGCTCAAGGGCTGTTTGCCACCACCAGCATTTATATGATTAGATATCAATATAGCATCACTACTACCACCAAAAGCCTCATTAGCACGACGAAGACGTTCCTCTCGACTTAAATCTTCATCAAAATCTCTTGTTAAAACAGCTGGAATACCTAATTCCCGTAATCTATCATACATATATAAAGAAGCTTCTAAAGTAAAATCCTTCTCTTGTAAACCACCACTAACAGCCCCAGGATCAGTACCTCCATGACCAGCATCAACAACTACACCCGTTACTCTTCGTTCATTCATAATATTCACCTCTACATTAAAATATGTAAAAAGGCCTATTTTGCTACAAGAAGCATTTAATTTAAGCAAAAAATAATAATTAATAATACAAAATTTATACTAAAGTAAACACATTTTCAAACAAAAAATAACCTTTCAAATTAAGGCTATTTTATATAATAATATTATATCATAACACTTTGTCATTTGGTGTTAATTAGGATTTCAGAAAGAATTATATTTGACACCATTTATTATTGACTCTGCCAATATCGTAGTAAGTTACTAAAATGGCTTTTTTAGTAAATATATACCATCACTAATTATTTTAGTAAATATTCATACACATTTTCAACAAATTTATCATTACCTAATAAAAAATCACAATTGCCAACAAATTTTCCTCCAATTTTCTTATAAAATTCATTAGCTGAATTATCCACTAAAGTACTAATTAACACATAGTCATATTCTTTTCTTAACTCTTCAAAAGCAAATTCAACAAGTTTAGAACCAATTCCTCGCTTTTTATAAGAATCATCAACATACAAAGCATATATTTCTGCATATGAATCATCATAACTCTTTTTATTTCTACCATACTTAATCATAGCTACAACTTTATTATCAATTTCACAAACTGCATATTGATTAATCTTCTCTTGACACTTTCTTATACTATTTTCATCTTCAAAATCAAGACTGTCTAAAAATGTTCGTGGAAAGATATTTCTGTAAGTATTTTTCCACCCCATAACATTCACCTTAACAATATCTTTAGCATCATTAACATTTGCTTTTCTAATCATAACTACCTCCACATATTCTATGAATCATGTTAAATTTTTATTAATAAGCAATAAAATTACAGTAATAGGATATTTAACCATTCCTACTTTATTATATCTTCAAATACTGCCACATTTTTTACCATTCAATCCCCTAGTTCCAACATTTAAAATTAATATCACAGATTTGATTTCATAGACTAATCCTAATTCAATAATAGATTGGTTAATATAATTAGTATTCGTTATATCCTTAATACCACTTTACTTACTACTAAAAGCTCAGTACAAAAACTTAAATATATTTAGTGATTTATTAATATTTATTTTATAACTACAACAAATGCATCATTATTTTTATCATAATTCCATATTGATTGTGCCTCTTTAAAATCCACGTTTGATATAAAATCTTTATAAAATTTAGTAACACCACCAAAATAAGATTTATCAGAACTTATATTATAATCTTTATAAGCTTCACCATTTATAGATATCCTATATTTAGACTTAGTTTGTATTAATCCTTTATATTCACTCGGTATTCTCAATATTCTAGCCCTTACATCATTTTTAGTAATTCTTCTTTCTATAGTTTTTATATTATGTTTTTCAGTTTCTTCATTCAAAAATAAATCATTTAATTTATCAATATTCAAATAATATTTTACATCAAACATCATATCATCATGTGATTTGCAAAAATCAATTAGTTGCCTTCCATTAATTAAGGTAATTGGCTGGTTATTATCCTTAGCTTCATAAATCGCACCTTTTGTATAGTCACTTGTAGTAATAAAAATTTTTCTAACAGACATATCTGTCTTTGAACCTCTAAAGTTTCTTATATCACTAGCTCCTACTTTATTATTAATTGCATAACATTTAGCTTGAACAACATATTCAATAGTATTTAAATCTAGTTGTTCGATTTCCTTCTTATTACATTTTAAATCTATTCCTCCATCACCACAACGTTGAGTCACTTGTATATCATCAAAGTCTAACCATTTTAAAAATATCTTGCAAAAATTTTCAAATTTATATTTATCATCATCAAAATATTTAATAAATTGCTCTCTTAATTCATCATCACTCATATTAACCACCTAACTAAAGTAAACCTTTCTAATTCTTTAAATTTTAAATAATAAACAGTTAAATTCTTCAAAATGTCCTAAGACAAATTTGTATATTTTATCAATATAATTAATTTTTGTTATCTTATTTATTTTTTTTATTCACTTGTCTTAAATAATTTTTATATTGACAAAAGTTCATTTGATTATTACTTTTAATCAAATTATATAGAAATATTAATTCATCTGATTTGTCATTTATAATACTTTTTTCACAATTTATATTTAAATATATTGATATCTCCTCCAACAAATGGTTCTTTATATCTTTCAACTTTGTCAGATAGATTAAATAATATAATTGACAACTCTTTTCTTTTCCACCAACTCATTTAATAAACGTCTTTACATATGCCATTTTTACTATCTCCCAACCACTTAGTTTTCATCCAAAACAATTGTACCAAATTTCTAACAAAAAGTCTTGGCTTCTTGTAAAAATTATTACATAAATTAAAAAGTATTAGATTATTACGACCAAATAATTTAAATAAGTTAAACACAATTAATAAAAATCATCAATAAATAATTCACTTAATCATGTCATGCAATAAATAATAAGTATTTACTTGCTACAGATGATAATAACTAAAAAATAGCCTTTAAATTAAGGCTATTTTATAAAACAATATTGCACTATTAAACATAGTTTAATCTTATATTAATTTAACAACAATTAAAATATAATTTTTATTTTTTCTTTACTAAGACTTTTTGAAAAACCTCTTTTTCTCTCCTATGTTCATCAGCAATTGCCAATTCTCTTTCTCGTGGATATCCTGACAATTCCATAGCTTTTTTATAACTTTCCTCATAGCATAATGAAATAGAATCTATCATGCCTTGAGAACCTTTATTTGATATTTCAAATATATCGTTATTCAAATGTGTATGTTTTTTTTGTGATCCTATTTTATTCTGATACATATAACCTAATATATAATTTGCTAAAGCATTATGTCCTGCAGTAGAAATATGAAAATTACGTTCACTATTATTATAATTTTTTCCAACCTCTTCTGTATCAATAAGAGTGACACCATATTGTTTACATAAATCTAACAATTTCTCATTATAAGATATTACTAAATCTCTAAATATATCCATTTCTTTACTTCGTAAAGATTTAGGAATATATGCTCCTAAAGTATAAATATCTGCATTTGCATTAATGCTTAAAATATTATCATAATTTCTTTCTATGGCAATTATAACCCTTTTTGAGTTTAGGTAAAAATAAAACTTAATAAAGAAAAGTGAAAATGTGTTATCCACAGATTCACTTTTTTAAGCA
>CALVIR010000060.1 GCA_944331915.1 uncultured Bacilli bacterium
TCCCTTATTTTTCGGGAACTTTCTCTTATAATTAATTTACTTTCAATTTACGGGCACTTCGAATTTAATTCAGTCGCCTATTTTTAAACTTTACAGATTGAGACAAGTATAACTGGTTAAAAGATAGTAGATTTAAACTAAACTTTGTGATATGATGTTATAGTAGAGGTGATAGTAATGGAAGGAAGGCTTTTAATTATTATTAGTATAGTTGTAGTTGTTATACTTTTAGTAATAGTTATTATCACTGTTTTAAAAAGAAAACAGAAAAAATATTATGAAAATATATATAATAATATCGAAAGAGAAAAGAACCTTATTGGGAGTACCCCAGTACTTTTAGAGTTGTCTAAATTAGAACCAATTATAAAAAATGAGAAAATGGAAGAAAAATATCAGAACTGGGAGAAGCGGTTTGATGTTATTAAAAATAAAGATATTCCTAGAATTGATGATATGTTAATTGAGTTAGATACTTTGATAGATAAACATGAATATAAGACAGCGAAATTTAGAATTGCTAAATTAGAAATGGAAATCTATAAAGTTAGAGAACAGGCGAATGATTTGTTAGATCAAATTAAAGAGATAACTTTAAGTGAAGAAAAATATCGGAGTATTATTAGTAAACTTAAGACAAAATATCGGGCTTTAAATAAAGAATATAATGATCATAAAAACTTATACGAAGAGATGGCTGAAGCGATAGAGTTACAGCTTGAAAACATAGAAAAAAGATTCTTAGAATTTGAACAAGCGATGGATGATAATCTTTATAGTGAGGTAGTTCATATTGTTAAAGCCCTTGATACAATGGTAAGTCATATGGAAATTGTAGTTAATGAGGTTCCTGACTTGATGCTTATGAGTAAACAACTAGTACCTAAGAAAATAAAAGAGGTGGAAGATACTAGTAAAGAAATGATAGAAAAAGGATATCCGATAGAATACTTAAATCTAGACTATAACCTTGAAGAAGCTAGAAAAAATGTGGGGATTATTCTTGACCGTATTAAAGTTCTAAATCTAGAAGACTGTATGTTTGAACTAAAAACAATTATGGATTACTTAGATGGTATCTTTGTAGACTTTGAGAAAGAAAGATTGTCAAGAAAGGTATATGAAGAAAGTATTCATGATTTTGCTAAGAAATTAAATAAAACTAATAAAGTTGTTACCGATATATATGATCAGTTAGATGATATTAAAAATATGTATGATCTAAATGAAGAAGATGTTAAGATTATTAATGAGGTTAATAAAGATTTAACAGCAATTAAAGATGACTATAAAAAAGTTGTGGATAAAGTTAAAAATAAAGCGACACCTTATTCCTTAATTACTAAAGAGGTAGATGAATTAACAATTAGACTTAAACAAACAGAATCTACTCTAGATGTAGCTTTAAGATCATTAGGAAATATGTATGAAGATGAACAAAGAGCTAGAGAACAGTTATTGGAGATAGATAAACTATTAAAAGAATGTAAAGAAAAAATGAGAGAATTTAAATTGCCAATTATTAGTGATAATTACTTTGTGGAATTAAGTGAAGCGAATGAAGCGATAGCTGAGGTTATTAAAGAATTATCTAGGAAACCAATTGTTATTAAAACACTTAATACAAGAGTTGATACGGCAAGAGATTTAGTTTTAAAGCTTTATAATACAACGTTGAATATGATTAAGAAAGCTAAGATGAGTGAATCATTTATTGTTTATGGTAATAGATATAGATTCTTACATGCTGATATTGCTAGAGGTTTAGATAGAGCGAGTAATTTGTTTTTTAAGGGTAATTATGATAGTGCTTTATCTGTTTGTGTAGAAACATTAAAATTAGTTGATGATAATATTGAAGGAAAGTTGACGAAACTATGAAGAAGTATGTTGATAATAAAGGTTGGGGCAGTTATGAATTTTTAACTGTTGTGGTGGTATGTTTGATTTTAACGGTTATTCTATTATTTATAGTTTTTAGACTTATTGATGATGAAAAATTTCAAGTCTTTAAATATAATGCAAGAACAATAGGAATTAACGCGATTGATTATCAAGAAAATAGTGATTTTGATACTATTTATTTATATGAAATGGTTAATGATGGTTATGTTACAAAAATGAAAAATGCTTTTTCAGGAGATAAATACTGTGATCTTTATGAGTCTAAAGTAGAATTTACAGATAGTGGTAAAAAAGTAACCTTTAGATGTGGAGAGTATTTAATATATCAACAAGATATTACAAGTAAAAATTATGATGTTTATAAAGTTACAGATTGGTCGTTTAAAGAGATGAAAGGTGATAATATAGATGAAAATACCGTGTATAATATTATTGTAGATGGGAAAGAGATATTTAATGAATATTATGAAGAAGAACTATTTATAAAACAAGTAATGGCTAAATATGGAAAAGAGTATAGTAGTTTAAATAAGATAAAAAAAGAGTATGACGTTAAAGAAAAAGAGGTTTATAGGGAGCGAATATTAGTTAATTAAATATGTAATAATAAATAATTTATGATACAATAATGGTGAGGTGATATAATGCAGAAAAATAATGAAAAAGATTTTTTTGATAGTCCTAGTATGATTACATTTATTTTAATTGGTCTATTAGTAGTTTTGATTATTTTATCACAGTCTTTTGCTATTCAAAGTCACATGGAAGCAGGAGAGATATTTAGATCAATTATTAATCATAATAGTATTTATTTAGTTAGTTTAATTTACTTTATATTAATTAGATTTAAGTTTGGTAAAAAATATTTTGATTACTTAAATGTATTGTTCTTTGTTTTCTTTTTATTATCTACCTTTGCAGGGCTTTTTACAATTTTTCAATCTTTTGGGTTTGTTTCAATATTAAATTTATCTTTTAATATTCTAGTTACTCTTTATTTTGGTTATTCTTTCTTTACAGATACAGTTATTGGAAGAGATTTAAAACTTGCCGATAGTCCATTATCTGAAATAAAAAATGGACAATACTATTACTTATTATTAGGGATTATTATTGTTAGTTTAGTTGTTTCTTTGATTGATGTTAATAATTTTGAAGATGTGGTAGTTTATTTATTAGAAGCGATGTATCAATTCTTCTTAATTAGATATATCTATTTATATAAAGAATATATAGAGAGTAAGAATGATGAGAAGAGTAAAGTTAAAAAAGAAACAGTAAAGGATAAAGAGGATAAAAAAGAAAACAATAAAGATAAAGAAGAGAAGAAGAAACCAAGTAAAAAGGATGGAGATGATGAGAAATGAAAGACTTGTTTGATGAAATTGATGAAGAAAGAAAAGAACTTCCTAAATTAAAAAAAATAAGTAAAGAGGTTCAAAAGAAAAGAGATTATAATTTCTATCAACAATTAGCAGTATGTCTTTTCATTTTTTTATTTGTGGTTGGAGTTATTTTAGGTAATTTATTTCCAGCTTGTAGTGAGGCTTCTAGTATGTTTAATACTTGTACGAGAACAGAGTATAATTTATCTTTAACACTATTATTTTGGCTTTCTAGTTTTGTCTTTTGTAGTTTAATATATGGTTTAGGAGAGGTAATTAGTTTACTTAATAAAATTGCTTCTAATATGAATAAATAGGAGATGTTAGTATGGGAGAGATTGTAGAATTTCCAAGTGAAAATAGAAGAAGAAATGTACCAAAAAAAGAGATTAGTAATTTACGGATTTCTCGTAATGTTTATAAGAAATCAAATAAAGTTAAATTTTCTTTGAATAAATTGGTGGTAGCAGGACTTTTAATTGGGTTTGGAATAGGAGTAGCTTCTAATATTAGAGGGAGAGATGATCTTGCTATGCCTCCTATTGCGGGAGCGACAGCTTTTAATAATTATAATAATGATATTAATACTAGTACAGAAGCTTTATCAACATATGATATTGTTCTTGTGAATGATTCTATAGATAGTAATCAATTTCAAGAGGTGCAAACAGAACTTAGTAATGATGGCCTTAAATTTGAGACTGCGGAGATTGGTAGTCTTGAACTTAATGGAACAGAGACTCTTATTTCTTTTGTGAATTATGGTGGAGATGATCCTGTTGTCATTGCCAATTATAATGATGGTAATAATCATGCGGATTTGCTTGCTTTAGGTATGGCAGCAGCATTTTGTGATGATAAAGTTAGTGGTGCTGAGATTAAAAGAGGAGTTAATGTTGTAAGCCTAGCAATGAGAGGACCATCTGATATTGAGCAAGCAGTAGGGGATGTAATGCAACCAACTGTAACTTTAGCAGTACCATATGATTATCAAATTGATACAGAGTTTACAGATGATATTCTTGAAGGTTTAGCTCGTTATAATAATTACTTTGTTGATGGCTCATTTTTTGATGAGAGTTATCTTTATAGGGTGAAACCAGGAGATGGTTATTATAGTTTAGATGAAGATACAGTTATTGCAAATGATCTTAGTAGTGATACGATGTTACAAATTGATCAAATGTTACTTAAAAAACCATTGCCAAAATCCTTTAGAAAAAGTACAAAGGTTACAGTTACAAAGAGTGAAGTTAAGAGTTTGAATTAAAAATCTAAATAGAAAGGGGATAGTCAGATAGATAATTCTATCTGATTAATCATAGATATGGCAGTTGAAAAGATAAAAAATATCTCAGTGGATATGAGTAATCTAGCAAATTTTAATAATTCAGTACCTAATATGAATTCTAGTCAAGTTACAAAAATTGATAACTCTAATAATATTGAGTATATTGATTCTTTTGGTGATAAAGTTTTGGATTTCTTTGGTAGTAATAATATTACTAAGGGGACAGCGATAGAGATATTAGAGATGGAAAATTTAGACTTTATTGATAAAGATGATATTAAAGAAGCGTTAAAATGTGGAGTAAATGGTGAAAATGTTAAGATAATTTTAGATACGGGTGAAGAATATCTATTTGTACCTGATGGTGATTCTTTTAAATTATCTAGTTATACAAATAGTCTTGGAGAAATATGTTCATTTGATAATGGAATTGATAGCCTTTTAGATAATATTTATGGTGGTAATGGTATAGGGACAATACATTCTATTAAGGATGTTTCTGTTTTTGGTGATACTCTTATGATTGAGACTGCGAATGATTTAAAAGTCTATTTTGATAAAAATACTTTCGAAATAAAACAATTTTATCTTAATGGTAATACTTATAATTATTCGGATTTAGAGAATGCTCTTACTACTATTATGAATGCTAAGATTGAAGCAATCAATGAAAGAATTGCATATTTAGGTGATAATCATCCTATTGTTCCTGGTTTAAAGAAAGATATAGAAAGGATAAAGGAAGATTATTCTGCTGCTAATATAACAGAAATTACAGTTGAAGATGGTTATGTTGCTTTTAAGTTAGATGATAATCCGAGACCGATTTATGTAAATTATGAGGGCAGTACAGTATCTTCAATTGAATTTTATACTGGTGTTGGTCCCTATATAAATGGTTATTCCCATATAGATGTGTAAAATAAGATATGGTTTGATATTAATCATATCTTTTTTGGTAAATAAAACTATCTTATAAATATGATGACTGAATTAAATTCGAAGTGCCCGTAAATTGAAAGTAAATTAATTATAAGAGAAAGTTCCCGAAAAATAAGGGA
>CALVIR010000061.1 GCA_944331915.1 uncultured Bacilli bacterium
CCTCAGAAAAGAAGAAGAACTTATATATTTGCTTATCATAAATCTACAAATTATTATAAAAAAATGCAAAAGATTAGTGAAAGAGATATATGCTTTGAAAAAGGTATATTTGCTAAACAATTTCCAATTAAAGATGGTTATGAAAAAATAGTAAAAAATGATATTTCTGAATATAAAGATTTATTGGAAGTTAGTGATAAGTTTAAATCTGAATTTTATAATACTGGAGTAATGATTAATGGTGGTATTTATTCTGTAAAGACAAAAGCAGATTATAATTTAGTTTATCCTTTAAGAAATATTAGAGAAGAAGAAAAGGTAGATGATAAATACTTTTTAACAGAACCTCAAATAGAAAAATTTGCTTATTTAAAAGGTGCTAAGAGAATACCAAGATTGAAACCAAACGGAGAACCATATACATACAGTGAAGGTGCAATGCCATTCCCAGATAATTTAGATGCTCCAGCTAGAACAATGTTAACCAGTGAAAGCGGTGTTAGTAGGACTACTCATGTTATAGAAGATTTTAAAACAAAGAAACTTCGACTATTAACTCCAAAAGAATGTGAAAGAATAAATGGATTTCCAGATGATTGGACTAATACAGGTATGTCTGATAAAAAGAGATATTTTATGATGGGGAATGCACTAGTAGTTGGTGTTATTGAACGTATAGGAAAAGAAATCGAAAATATAATTGATGAAGAAAAATAATATGTTGATTTTGTATTATTTATAAAAAAGTGATATAATTTAGCTAGAAGATATGCAGTATTTGTCTTTTTAAGATAAATACTGCATTTTTTTTTGAAGTAGGTGGTAAAATGGATTCTACAAATTTTGATGTGTTTAAAAAGTTAAAAGAGTATTATAAGAAAAATTGTAAGCCATTAATTTTTATAGGTGAAAAAAGATTGTCTAAAAATAATAAATGTAAAATGTATTTTTGTGACGTAGAAACTGATGTTGAAAAAGAAAATTATAGAAAGGTATTTCAAGAATATCTTGCTTTATATGTTAGAAATTATGACTTGTTAAAAAATTATAAAAAGATTTTTTCCAGTACAACAGATAAAGAAATGTCTGATTCTTTGGTATTTTATGGCAGGGATATTTGGAATAAAACAGGTTTAGTGACTACAACTACTCCTGAAACGTTAGGAATTTATGGAGAAGCACTAAATGATTTTTATTGCAATATTGTAAAAGATGAAAACATACTAGTTACATATTCATCAAAAAGAGGTTATTCTGAAAGAAATGTAAGAGGAATCGATACGGTTGGTTGTAAATGGGAAAATGGTAGTTTAACACTTATTTTTTCAGAATGTAAATTTGTTGAATCAATTTATAAAGCATCTGGCGGATTGTATGATGATATTGTTGGAACATCTGAAGAATCACCACATGTTGATAAAGATTATATTAATAGATACACAACTTTTATAATTGATAACATGCATTCCATTTTTTCTGAAATCGATAATGCTTCAAAAATAAATATGGTTTTGGATGAATTAAATTGCAGAATAATAAATGGTTCACTAGCTATAGACATATTTAATGAGTTAAATATTAAAGTACATTTCACTTTTTTTGCAATTTATAGTGATGATAAATATTATCCAGATGCTAGACAAAGTATGTTTGAAAAGGTTTATAATGCTTTTTATAAAAAGGTTGTTTTAACAGGAATTAAAAATTATGATATGGAAATAGTCTTTATACCCACTAAAAATAAAAGTATAGTTATTAAGGAGAATATGAGAAAATGGAATTAGATAGAAGTAATATTGTGAAAAAAATCAATGTTTTTTCCATAGAAAATAATAAGGATGAATTAATTAATTTACTTTGTGATATCTTAGAATCGGAAAAATATATGGATTATTATGATTTAATAATTATAATAATTAATTTAGCAGAGTTATATGGATATTTTGAATTTATGAAAAAACTAGGTAAAAATCAACTTTCTTCTTTTGATATATATCAAATATCAAATAGTTTAAGAAAAGAATTGTATAAAAGTAAAAAAGATAATGAAATATTTTATAACTCTGGTCAATTATCTTTATTAGAAGAATTAAAAAATTTTGATAAAGTATTTATATCGGCGCCTACTTCATTTGGGAAAACTAGTTTAATTCTTGAACATATTACAACTAATAGTAAATTTTATAAAACAATAGTATTTTTATCACCTACTAATGCATTAGTAGAAGAGCTATATATTAAGTTTTTAAGATTAAATAAAGATAATAGTTTGGGATATCATATTTTAACAACGCCTAATAAAACTAAAGATAAATCGATTTGGATTTTAACTCCAGAAAAGTTTTTGCTTTTAATAGAAGAACAATCTCCAAAATTTGATTTGATAGTCATGGATGAAGCTTATAAAATAGAAGATGAGGAATTGATTGATAAAAATGATATATTGAATTCTAGATCTAGTAAGTATAGAAAAGTAATGGAATATATGGCTAATTATAATTCGAAAATTATTTTTTTATCACCATATACATACAATAAAGCTCCATCAATGCAAAGGTTTATTGAAAAATATAATGTAAAGGTAATTGATCGAAATATTAATTATGTAAAAAAAGAAATCATAGATATCTATGATAGTAAAAGCTATAAAAATAACTTTGGTAATAATCACATTACAATTAGAAAACAGGAATCTGGAGTAAAAAAAGCAATAGCAGCATTACCTTTTTTGGACGATAGCACAATTATCTATGTAAAATCGCCAAACGATGCATTAAAAGTATTAGAAATGTGTAATTATAAGAATGTAAAAAACGAAGATGAAAGATTTAATATATTTATAAGACATTTAAAGGATAATTATTTATTTGATGATAGTAATTGGTATGTAATAGAGGCTTTAGAAAAAGGAATAGGTATTTATGTTTCACCAATTCCAAGATATATAAAAAAAGAAATTATTAATTTGTTTAATCGAAATATTATAAAAATATTAGTAGTTACAACTGCATTTGCTGAAGGCGTAAATAGTTCCGCTAAAAATATTATTATTACAAATAAAATTACTGGTTCTAATAAAAAATTAACTGATTTAGATTTATTAAACTTGAGTGGAAGAGCGGGAAGATTTGGCGTGTATAGTAAAGGTAATATTTATTCTACAAATAAAGACATAAGTGAAACGTTAATTAAATCTTCAAAAACAGGGGTAATAATAGATAATCCAAATTATAAAATACCTGATAACGAAGAAATAAGAACAAATTATGAGATAGATATGATTGATAATTATTTATTGAGTGAAGAAGAGAAAAGAATAAAAGAAGAAATAATGCAACAGCAAGAAATTTTCAAGTTGTCCGATGACGATTTAAATATTGCATTGTCAGTATCAAAAAGTATCAAGATTAAGCTTTATTCATATTTTTATAAATCAATTGAAAATATGGAAATGCAAAATTTAAGATTTAATAATATTAGAAATTTATTATCATCAGAGAGAAATGATGTTATTGAATCTATGACATTTATTTTTAACGAGTTAAAAACAGCAGATATTAATATAAGCTCAGGGTTTGGTGATATAAGTCCGTATAATAGAAAAGGTGATTTCATTTGGGGCAAATTTTATGGAATTCATTCTTCAGGTAATATAAGAGACGTATTAAAATTCAGAAAAAGATTTATAGTAAGACAATTGGACGAAATAGAAAAAATGATTGGTGAAAAATTAAATAAATTAAGCAAAAAGGATTTAGAGAGAGTATTAAGTAGATATGATAAAAAATGGATTGTTGATTATTTAACAAATGGAGAGATTGATGATACAAAACTTTATAATGGTGCTTTTAAATTTATCTCAAATATAATTGAATACAGAATACCATTTTATGTAGGATTGTACATATCTGTTTTCAAAATGTTTTGCAAAAAAAATGAATTAGATTTTTCTTTTGATTTTGATATTGTAGAAATATCAACTTCATTAGAAAATAAGAATGTTGAAAAGAAATATGCCGATATGCTAGAATTTGGAATTCCATTAGATACAATAAGAAAAATTAATAAATTCAAACAAGAAAATGATATATCAACATTATTGGATCAGTATGAGAAATTAATGCTAAAAGAATATAATTATTATTTTGAAAAAGTTGACTTTTAAAAAAATTTCTATATAATAGAAAACGTTTAATTTAATTGTGAGGCGATTATATGGAAAATATTTCGTATTACTTTTATTTAAATTTACTTTTAAGAGAGTCTTGGGCTTAGTGCCTTTGACTCTCTTTTTTTTGGAGGTTCATATGGTTGAAATAAAGAACGGCAAAATAAATGCACCATTATTGAGTTATGATGGTATGTTATCAGAAAGATTGTTAAGTAAATATGATTATAAAAA
>CALVIR010000062.1 GCA_944331915.1 uncultured Bacilli bacterium
TATAATAAATCAAAAAATATAAATAGAAAGGGATCAATCAAATAGATTAATATTTCTATAAGATTGATTATACGAGAGTAATAATGAGTTTAACAATAAATATATATTATACAGGTAAAAATGGTAGCGCTAAAGAATTTGCTAAAGAAATGATAGAAAAGGGTATAGTAGAACAAATTCGTAAAGAAAAAGGAAATGAGAAATATGAATATTTCTATCCTCATGATGATCCGGAAACTGTTCTTTTAATTGATCGTTGGGAAAGTCCTACTGCTTTAGATTTACATCATAAATCTCCCATGATGATGCAAATAGCAAAGTTAAGAGATAAATATAATTTAAAAATGAAAGTAGAGCAATATACTGAGATTTCTAAAGATAACCATGATTTGGAAACTGTTATTAGAACAAGAACTGCTACAAGAAAATTTAGTGATAAAAAAGTTGAGTTAGAAAAAATCAATAAAATATTAGAAGCAGCAAGACTAGCTCCAACTGCAAAGAACTTACAACCTCAAAAAATATTTGTCGCTAATACTTTGGAATCATTAAATAAACTAGATAAAGTTACACCTTGTAGATATAATGCTCAAACCGTTTTAATTGTATGTAGTGATAAATCTATTGCATGGAAAAAAGAAGACTATTCTACTTATGAAATGGATGCTTGTATTGTCGCTACTCATATGATGCTTGAAGCTACTAATATTGGTATAGATAATATTTGGATTGAAATGTTTGATAAAGAAAAATTAAAGAACGAGTTTCATTTAGAGGATAACATAGAACCAATTTGTCTTTTACCTATTGGTTATAAAGCTGCTGACTGTAAAGAAAATCCTTTACATAATAAAAGAAAAGAGTTAAGTGATTTTGTAGAATTTATTTAATAAATATTTTAATATTGAGATTATCGACTAGATAATCTTTTATATATACAAGAAAATAGGGGATAATAATGGAAAAATTATTTTTAGAAATACCTTCATTAGATAGGAAACAAGAAGCCTTGGATTATTTAGAAGAAAATATTAAATATGGCTCAGATTTAAACGGAATAGGTAGTATTGATAAGTGGTTAGAGGGAATATCTTATGAAGAATGGTTACTAGAACTAAAAAGAAGAGAAGATATTGAGTATGTAAGTAAAATAAATAGATGTCTTTCAGAAACATTTTTTGTGGTAAGAAAAACTGATAACAAAATAGTTGGTATGATAAACATTAGATATAATATTTCAAATGAAATGTTGA
Source organism: uncultured Bacilli bacterium (assembly GCA_944331915.1). GTDB lineage: Bacteria > Bacillota_I > Bacilli_A > RF39 > UBA660 > Onthousia. Next base: position 1,254 of record CALVIR010000062.1, read on the forward strand.
AAAAAGGAGCGTCTCATATTGGTTATGGAATAAGACCTACTGAACGAAATAAAGGTTATGCCAAAATAGCACTATATTTAGGTTTATTAGAAGAACAAAAACTTTGTGAAGAAAAGGTGCTGCTTGAGTGTACTATTGATAATATTGCTTCCAATAAAACTATAAAAGCTTTAGGTGGAAAACTAGAAGCAACAAAATTAGATCCAAAAGATAATACTATGACAAATTATTATTGGATTAATGTAAATAAAACAGTAAAAAAATATTTTAAACGTTATGACACTAAAATAGAGAATCACCATTAAATAGAGTAAAATAAATTGAAAATAATAACGTAAAAAACTATTACGAAAACTCGTAGTAAAAATTTACTCAAAACAGTTGACGAACAATTATTCAAATGTTAATATCAGATTAATTACTGGATGTATAAATGTTGGTAATTTATACGATGATTAATTAGAAATATTTTGTTTCCATAGGAGTGATATTAATGACTAAAATAAATAGTGTTAAAGAAATGAGAAAATTAATTGATATGTTAATTATTCCAGGATATCATTATAAAACTAATTTTAGCAGTCCTGAATTTTTAGTAAATATTGAATCAAAATTCGTAATAATTGCAAAACCTATTTGTACTGATAAAGAGTTTTATTATGAATTTGTTTTAGATACACAGTTTTTAAGTAAGAAAGAAATTAATTATCATGAATTAAAAATGATAAAGAGTATTATTGAGATTTTAGAAGAAAACAGGAAATTTGTTTTAAAAAGATTAAAGAAATATACCGTAGATGAATATAAGGAAGAATTGAAGATAAGAGAAGAAAAAAGCCAAAAAGTATTAGAAGCTTTGCAGAATTTTATAATTGAGGGATTTGAAAAAGTGTGACTAGATAAATAAAAAAGAATTGATATCTTTAAGAATAACTAGAAAGAGGTGAATATATTGGAAAAAAATAATATAAATGAAAAAGACTATATTTGTATTTCTGATATAGCGAAAGCGAAAAGTAATAATTCAAGAGCAGCAGATGTGATAAGAAATTGGTTACGTAATAGAAGTACATTAGATTTTTTAACCACTTGGGAAGAAATTTATAATCCTAATTTTAAAGTGTTCGAATCTGAACATTTTATAAAACAGGTAGGACTATTAACTTTTACACCTAGTGTTACAGAATGGTGTGAAAGAACAAATGCTATTGGTATATATTCTAAGAGAGATAAATATGGTGGAACTTATGCTCATAAAGATATAGCTTTTGAATTTGCGTCATCTATCAGCCCTGTTTTTATGTTATACTTGATAAAAGAATTTGAAAGATTAAAATATTTAGAAAATCAAAATAGAAAATGGGATGTAAAAAGAATTTTAACTAAAAATAATTATCTAATTCATAGTGATGCTATTAAAAAATATATATTGCCTGATAATTATTATTATAAAAGTAAAGAGTGGTTAAAGTATACAGAAGAAAGAGATATTTTAAATGTGGCTTTGTTTAATATAACTGCTAAAAAGTGGAGAGAACTAAATTCTGAGTTAGCAAAGAACTCAAATATTAGGGATTATGCTACAATAAATGAATTAACAATATTATCTAATTTAGAATCACATAATGCAGAATTAATTAAAGAAGGTAAAGAAGAAAGATTTGAAATATTGGCATGAATTGCCAAATACCAATTAGACATACTAAATAATGCTGAAAAATAAAATTATTAGGAGATAATAAAGAATACTGAGAATTATGAAGATAAATTGTATGAGTTAGTACAAGAAAATACATAATAAAGGATGTGAAATAATGAAATTTTTAGGGAGCAAAACAATAGAAACAGATAGACTGATATTAAAGGCTCAAACGATGAATGAACAAAAAAGATTATGGGAAATATTAATGATACCTGATGTTAATAAATATTTTTTAACAGTTTCACCCAAATTTAGAGAAAAACTAAAAGATTGGAGTAAACAAAAAGCATTTTATGAAGAAGATATCAAATATGCTAACGATAATAATGTATTTAAATGGAGTGTATTTTTAAAGGATACTGGAGAATGTATTGGAAGACTATCTTGTCATGAGGGGCATGATGAAGATGAAAATATAAATGATTCAAGTATACGTGGTGTAGGTTGGATAATTGATCCTAAATATCAAGGTAATGGTTATGGTACAGAAGCAGCTAAAGCAATGATAGATTTTATGTTTTTAGAGTGCGAAATTTAACAAATAATAACAGGAGCAGCAATTTGTAATCCTGCATCTTGGAGAATTATGGAAAAACTAGGATTTGAAAGACAAGAAAAAACTAAAATGATTCAATATACATTTTTTAGATGAATTAACGGAAATCTATTCTTACGTGATGACTAAAGAAAAATATTTATCTTTAAATTTACCTAGTAGGGGAAATTGGTAATAATGGTAAATGAAGAAAAAGGTGTTCAAAATGGAAATATTAACTGCTTAATACCGATTTAATTTTCCCCCACCAAGAAATCCTTATAAATAAAGGAATTGCGAGTTTTTAAATCTTACATATTTTCCTAAATATACAGCAAAAAATGAGCAAAATAAGCAAATTTTATTCAAAAATGTGGTAAGATATTTAATTGATATCGCATAAATCCCCCCTTTATATAATTAAATTAGAAAGAAGGTGCAATTTATGTTAGAAGAAGACTTTAAAAAAATAATTGGTAATATAAAAGAAGAAATTTTAAGTGCACAGATAAAAGCACTGCAACAAGTCAATAACAATTTAATCATGTTATATTTCAGATTAGGCAAGATAGTTTCAGAAAACAAAAAATATGGTAATAATTTTACTAAACAGGTCTCTATAGAACTTAAATTAACTTTTCCAAATATGAAAGGTTTTTCAGAAAGAAATATAAGGTCAATGAGGTCATTTTACGAAGAATATGCTGATGATGAGAATTGGCAACAGCTTGTTGCCAAATTACCCTGGGGACATAATTTATTGCTAATTGAAAAAATTAAAGATAAAAATATAAGAAAAATATATGCAGAAAATGCTATTAAAAATGGATGGAGTAGGAATGTTTTAGCACTTCAAATAGATTCAGAATTTCATAAAAG
>CALVIR010000063.1 GCA_944331915.1 uncultured Bacilli bacterium
ATCGAACCCCTGACCTTCACGGTGCAAACGTGACGCTCTCCCAGCTGAGCTAATTCCCCGCTTCAATTGGAACATATTGATTATAGCATAGTAAAAAAATGCTTGTCAATATTTATTTGCAAAAAAATATATGTTAAAATTATATAAAGGAAGGAACGAAGAAAATGAAAGTTTTATTATATACAGAAGGTTTAAAAGTAATTGGCGTTAGTGGCCTAGGAAAAGCGATTGAACATCAGAAAAGAGCTCTTACTTTAGCAGGTGTAGAATATACAACAGATATTAACGATACTTATGATATCGCTCATATTAATACTTATTTTTTAAAATCATATCGTCTTGCTAAAAAACTAAAAAAGAAAGGGATAAAAATAGTCTATCATGCTCATTCTACAGAAGAAGATTATAAAGATGGCTTTATGTTTGGTCATGCTACTAGTAAGTTATTCAAATGGTGGATTGTAAAATGTTATCGACTTGGAGATATTATTGTAACGCCAACTGAATACTCTAAAAATCTTTTAGAAAACTATAAAGGTCTAAAAGATAAGAAAATAGTAGCAATTTCTAATGGCTTAGAATTAGATTTCTTTAAACCAGATCCTAAGTATAAAGAAACCTTTAAAAAACGTTATGGCTATAAAAAAGAAGATAAAGTAATAGTTGGTATTGGAATATATTCAAGACGTAAAGGTATTGTTGACTTTGTTGAATTAGCTAGTCGCTTACCAGAGTATAAATTTATCTGGTTTGGTCATAGTCCTATTTCTGCCGCTACATCTGATGTTAAAAAAGCTTTGAAAAAGAAATTACCTAATCTAAAATTTGCGGGTTATGTCAAGCAAGAATTTATTAGAGAAGCTTTAGGAGGGTGCGATCTTTACTTATTTCCAACCTACGAAGAAACAGAAGGTATTCCTATTATTGAAAGTTGTGCCATGGAAGCGAACACGATTATAAGAGACATACCAATATTTAACTTTTTAACTGATGGAGTTAACGTTTATAAAGCTAAAGACGTTGATGAATTTGAACAAAAAATAAAAGACTTTTTAACAGGAAAGTTAAAAAGTGTATCTAAAGGAGCTAGAGAAATAGCTAAATCTTGTGATATAAAAGTAGTAGGAGAGAAACTAAAAGATGTTTATCTAGAGGTATTAAAAAAATAATATCTCTTTTTAATTATGGGCTTCCTTTTCTCCACTAATATTTAAAATTATTCCCACTATAATCATATAAGATAACAAACTACTACCACCATAACTAATAAATGGTAAAGTAATTCCTGTTATCGGTAAAAGTCCAAGAGTCATCCCAATATTTTGAACTTGTTGAAAAAGTAACATACCAATAATTCCTGCTAAGACAAATTTATCTCGTATAGGAATTTTTTTTGTGGCCATTATAATTAATCTTGTATCAAAAAAAACAATAATTGCCACTAAAATAAGTGCTCCAAATAAACCAAAATTAGAAGCAAAAACGGCAAAAATAAAATCTGTTCCTGACTCTGGAAAATAAATAGGTGTATTATTAAAGCCATGGCCAAATACTCCTGCTGAACCAATTGCTGCTAAAGCATTTTCTAGTTGTAAACCACTACCACTTCGCCAATCAAGAATTCTATCAAATCGGTAATATAAATCAGTTCCAAAAATACTAACAAATAAATCTTCATTGAAATAATAACATAGGATAACTGATCCCATTAAAACTAGAGAGAATAGACCAATAATTAAAAACCATCTTAATCTAATTCCTGATGTAAACATCATAAAAACATAAATGACTAAATAAATAATAACAGATCCTGTATCAGGCTCTAAAAAAGTTAAAACACTAGGAATGAGTACAATAATTAAGGTTTTAAAAATAAAAAACGCTTCTTCCTTAATACTAGGATGATCTGTTCTTTCTCTAAATCTAGCAATCATACAACTCAAAACTAACATAATACTAATCTTTGTAAATTCACTAGGTTGAAAACTACCAATATAAGGGATTACAAACCAACATTTACTGTTATTTATTTCTGGAGCAAATAATAAAAGTGATAACAATAAAATGTTACATATAATATAAAAAAACCACGCATTACGATATAAATATCTATTTTTAAGTTTCCATAAAATAATAATTAAAATAACGCCAATCCCATACCACATTACTTGTTTCAAAGCTAAATTACCATTTTCACTTGGCATATAAGTCATAGCACTATAAATACTGGTGATACTTATAATAAAAAATAAAATTAAGGGAATAATAATTGTTAAGTCAAGTTTTCTTCTTTTATACATCCTATCACCTCATAATTCATTATTATTATATCAAAAACTAGGAAAATTTATTAGTAAAAAACATAAAATGTGATAGGAGGAATGCAAGTGAAACAATTACCACCTATTTTTAAGGTTAATTCAACTAATAAAAATAAGACTAACCAAGTTTATCAAGTTAAAGCAAATAGTGAAGAAACAGTCTTAGAAAGGAATAATAGAGAAGAAACTGTAACAGAGGTTTTAGATAAAATTTTTAAAACTAAAGGTTATGCCTTTAATATTCCTGTTACTATCTATTTTGCTTCTAAAAAAGTCGATACTTATCTAGCCCTACGTAATAATGACTCCATAATTACTCTTGATAATGAGGTTATTCCAATTTCCACAATTACAAAAATAGAAATAAAAAACCCATCGTAATGATGGGTTTTTTTAAACACCACTTATAAATGTATCTTGCAAACATCTTATAGCAGAGACACATCCAAGATTAATTGTAAAGAATGTATTTGTTAAAACGTAAGGTTCATTACTACTAGTATCTGGATTAGTTGCTAAAACCCTACATGTACAACAGTTACCCTCTAAGTTTTCTAATCTAAAAACACTAGATGTTCCTGTAGTAGTTCCCAAAGTATAAGGAAAACTCCAAGCATCACCCGTAATACAGTTAAAAAAACTAATAGGTCTTGTATTATAACATATTAAAGTAGGAGTAGGGCCAAGGTAAGGCTTATCGCAACCATTAATTTCACAGTCGTTATCTTTAGTAGTTTGTAAACAAAGTATTGTTTCTAAGATGTCAGTTAAACAGTTTTTATTTTCACACATAATAATCCTCCTCTTATAAATTATCAATGATAATATCATTTAAACAGGTAACAACACAGATGCAGTTTAGATTTATTGTAATAAATTCATTAGTAGCTAAGTATGCTCTATTAATATCACTAGTATCAGGATTAGCTCTTAAGATACGACATTTGACACAACAATTATTTACTCCTTCAATTCTAAAGACACTAGAACTATTAGTAACTCCATTTAATGTATAAGTTGCTGTAAACAAAGATCCATCCTTAGTATAAAAACTAACCGGTCTTGTATTAAAGCAAATTATATTAGGTGCACTTCCTAAATAAGGTCTAGTACATGATTCATCAAAGCAATCACTATTATTAGCATTTTTTTGCAAGATATCTATGACTTTAAGTAATTTTTCTAAACAACAGTTATCCACATTGTTCATATTATACACCACCTCTTATCTATTATCTAATATAGGTTATTCACTATTTTTTATTTTGTGTAGTTGTTAACCTATAATCTTCTATACTAGTTTATGACAAAGTAAAACATTAATTTCCACTTTTAATTTATTTTGAAATAGCGTATAATCTTGACTTTGACAGTTTTATAAAGTCAAAATCTCTCTAACCCTTATTTTATAAGGATTTAGGGAGATTTTT
>CALVIR010000064.1 GCA_944331915.1 uncultured Bacilli bacterium
ATACTACTACAAACAAAGTTCATCTTTGTTTGTTATCAATATTATAAATCGGTGACATTTTAACTAATGTTTAACAGATAACTGATATAAAGGAGTATAAAATGGAGCAGAGGAAAGAAAAACTTTTAATTATAGGATCAATTCTAATATTAGTAATTCTTTTAATAGGAGTAGCTTTTGCTTACTTAGTTACTACATTAACAGGAGATAAAGAATATATCGTTAGAGCCGGTAGTTTGAATTTGATTTTAACTGAAGGCAATGAGATAACTTTAGAAGGACAAATACCAGAAGAAGATAGTGTAGTAGTGTCTCAAGATGGTTTTACATTTAGTGTAGAAAATAAAGGTAATATTGAGACTGAATATACAGTTTACTTGGATGATATAGAATTAAGTGAAGGTGAGACACGAATACCTGATAGTGTCTTAAGATATAGTTTAGAGAAGAACGAGATTGTAGGAGAAGCGAAAGATTTAACGACGATGGGAGCTAATCCTAATAGAAAAGTAGATAGTGATTCTTTAGCAGTTGATGGAATAAATACCTATACTTTAAGAATTTGGATTGACTATGATGCGACAGTGGAGGAAGCTAGTGGTAAAGTCTTTAAAGCTAAACTTAGAATAGAAGCATCCCAAGTAAGAGGAGAACCTGTAGCAGATGTACTACTTGCAGATAGTGCAAACAATATAAATACAACAGATCCAGATCAGACCTTTATAACAGGAACAGATCCAAATAACTACATCTGGTATAGTGGTAAGTTATGGAGAGCAGTATCAATAGATACAAGTGATAATAGTGTTAAATTAGTAACCCAATGGAATATAAGTTCAATCAGCTATTCAAGTAGTAGTTCAGCTTTTGAAGGTAGTGATATGGAAGAATGGTTAAATGATATGAGTACAGATGGTTTTCTTGGTAATTTAAGAGAACCAGAAAAGTTTATAAAAATGGATAGTGTATGAAATGCAACAATGACAGAAGAGACAACCAAGCCAGCAGAAACAACAATGGTAACAGCTCCTGTAGGTCTACTAAATATTTATGAATATACGATGAATTATAGTGAAATAGATAACAGCAATAGTTATTTAAATAATTATCTTAATAGTTGGCTTATAACTCCTTATAATGCTACTAGAAACTGGTCAGTAGCTGGAGGAGGATATACCTCTCAAGTTGCTTGTGCTGGTACTAGAGGTATACGCCCTGCTGTAAATTTAAAACCAAATGTTAAAATTGTAGATGGGGATGGAACCGTAGATAATCCATACAGACTTGATGGCGATAACGATACTAATTTATATGGAACTTTGTTAAATACTAGATATAGTGGAGAGTATGTAACTTTTAGAACAGGAGAAAATGATTTATATCGCATAGTGAGTCATGAAACAGTAGGTTTAACTAAAATAACTAGTGCCAAACCATTAAAAAAATCAGGTGATTTTCTAACATTGTCTTTTGATGATAGTGTAAATTTTTCAAGTTCTAACACTATAGGTCGCTTTTTAAATGAAGATTATTCAAATACTGAAAATGGTTATTTAACAAGTAATGATGTAGCAATGATAGAAGATAATACAACATGGTATTTAGGAACAGTAGAGCGTGGGTATAATTATAAGCTGGCTAAGTATACTGATACAACAGATAATATTTTGACCTCAAGTGTGGCAATAGCTAAAGTAGGTTTACTTCGTTATGGAGAATTAATGGCAGGACAATTTTCTAGTAATAACAATAATATTGGTTATTGGCTTCTTACACCTTTTAGTACTACTGATATTTGGCAAATTCATGAAGAAAGTTATGGACTTCAGACTATTCCTTCAGAACAATATGCAATTAAACCATCCCTAAATCTAAAACAAAACGTCATTATCACTGGAGGAGATGGTACTTTGCAGAATCCTTTCACTTTATCAGTGAATTAATATTATTAGGGAACCCTAATAATACATATTACAGTTGGATAGTTAAATGTCATCAGTCAAGGGAATGTATTACCTAGACTTATGACTGAATTAATGAGACTATAATTAGATTAGAATATATTATAGTAGGGAGTTACCAACATCTCAGATACACTATGTTGTTTCTACTATATAATAACAGTACTAAGATAAAATGATTGATATAATATATTTATCTTAGTACTTTTTATATTAGATTGATTTAGTAAATAAGAATAGAAAAAAATACTTGTCAAAGTGATAACTTTATGATAACTTGTAGATAAGGACGACTTTAAAACAGAATAAAAAATAGGGGAGGTGTTAGTAGTTAGGTAATTTATAATTTGGTGGTGTTTAAATTCAAGGGCGATGAATTTAGGTTTCAGGCTCTTTTTGTTTTCTTAAAATTTGTTAAAAAGTATAGATTTAGAAAATTGGTTATAAGTTGTTAAATCAATATTAAATTTTCCTTAAGGGAATTCTTAAAATTTAGGGATAAAGTTAGATGAATTTAAAGAATTGGTCATTTGAATAGTAACTTATCTTCTGATATAAGTGTATCAGAAGGAGGTGATGTTGTTGATAACTAAGAAGCAACATCAAAAAATATTAAATGACTTAGCTAGAAATAATGAAATATTGCCTGCTATATCAGATCCAATATTTAAAGCGATTATTAATAGATGTCCTAAATATAGAGCAGACTTAGTATCAAGAATTACGGGGATACCAAAAGATGTGATACTAAATACTTATGTTGAGAAAAATAGTGAATATGTTATAGATAATGCTTTAGAGAGAAAGAAAACCTCTGACGTAGTATTTGGTATAATTAATTCAATAGTTAATATTGAATTAAATGGCGGGTATTATGATGGACTTATTGAAAGAAATATTGCATATAGAGATAAGATTCAAATAGACTTAGTAACAAAAAACCAAGATTATAAGAAGATTCCTAAGGTCATACAGATAAATATAAATAGATTTGGACATTTTAAAAGTAAAGAAGAAATTTTAGAGTTTAAATCAAGAGATAAACTTGGAATAGTAGAGACAGATAAATTTATTAATTATCATCTAAATCTTAAAAGAATTGAAAGAAAATATGAATCTGGTTTAACTTTAAATAAGTTAGAAAAAGAGTTGCTGATATTAACATTAAAAAGTGTTGAAGAAATAAATAAACTTAGTGAAGGAGATGAGGAGTTAATGGAGGTTGCAAGAAACTTAAAAGATATAACATATGATATTAATACAGTAGGACTTTATTATGAGGATGAAGAAAGAAAATGGGTTGAGAATGCAAAGATAAAATATCATGAGGAATTAGCTTTGAAAAAAAGTGAAAAGCGTGGAATTGAACAAGGAAAGTTAGAGACAGCTAAGAATCTAATTGCTATGAATTTACCTTTAAAAGATGTTGTTAAAGCGACA
>CALVIR010000065.1 GCA_944331915.1 uncultured Bacilli bacterium
TTATGGTTATTTATAGGTATATTATACCACGAGTTCTTTCATCTTTTTTATTTTCCGATAAATTTAGACTCCGTCTGGTAAAAAATAAATTTGTATAAATTAAATAATTATGATATTATGAATATGTAAGAAGAAAATTCATACAATAAAAAAGGAACACTTAATATTAGCGTGTTGAGTGAAACCTATAAAATTTTTGGTACCACCTAATTCAACTGTTGCGAGTTAGGTGGCTTTTTCTATATTAAGGCTAGAAGCAGTAATAGATTTTGAAAAAGTATTATAACTACTAGAGAAATGATTAAAGAATCTTTCTTGTTCATTATATCAAGCCTCCTTCCATAAAGAAATTGGCTCCACCCAACTATTAAATGTTCCTGTTAATATAGTATAAAAATAACTATTTAAATGCAAGGTAAATGATATAAAAAGTACTACGAGTTTTCGTTTGTATAGATACTCTATTAAAATGATAGTTGAAATAAGAAATAGAAGGTTGCTGAAACTACAAAAATATCTTGAATTAATTGATTATTGTGATATGATGTATATGTAAGAAGAAAATTCATACAATAAAAAAGAGGAACATTCAATTCGTCAAGTGAATGTCGTCTCCTAAAGTAGGTTTTGACACTCAAACTATATGTTGAGTGTCGTTTTTATATTTTTAATGCTATTACCAATAAGGTAAGGCTTAAAATAATAAAAGCTCAAGACTTTAAAAGTCTTAAAGTAAAAGTTTTGGTTCTCACTTTTATCAAGCCTCCTTTCTTAAGGTGAAAGAAGACGACACTCATATTGAAATGTTCCTGTTAATATAGTATTAAATTAATTATCTTAATGCAAGGAAAATGATATAAAAAATACTACGAGTTTTCGTTTGTATATTTATTTTGTTAAAACTATTGACTCTCCAGTTAACTGTAATGTTATTATCAGTTTGTATTTTGGGGGAGAGGTTTTATGAAATTAAAAAAAGATTTTAAAGAATTAAAGACAAATTTAAAGATGAGTTGGTATTTTGTTAGAGAGGAGAAACTTTATTTTGTAATACTTGTTATTTTATCAATGATGTTAGCAGGACTTAGTTTTATTATTCCGTTATTTTCTGCACAGTTACTTTTAAAGCTTACAGATGGATTATTAAGAAATCTGATGTTAGTTGCTATTATTATATTCTTTATAGAAATATTAAGAAATGTAATATTATATTTTTTTAGAAAGATTTTTGAATTATATTCTATAAGTGCTACTACAAACGCACAGATTAAGATGTTTGAAGAAACATTAAAAATAAAAACAATTGTAGTAGAAGATAATACTACAGGAATGTTTATTGACAGAATCAATAATGATACAGAAGATATAATAAATACTTTTTCTAATTTGTGTTCTGTTTTTATAAATATGATTTCTAATATAGGAGTTTTTCTAGCAGTATTTGTCATAAATAAATATATGTTTATATACTTTGTAATTTCTTTTATAATTATAGTTATGATTGAAAATAAGAAAAACAACATTTGTTATGAAAAAACTAAAAAGTTAAGATTAATTGATGAGAGAAAGACAGGACTTATATCAGAGATAGTTAGGGGGTTGCAAGATATTAAATTATTAAATGCTCAAGCCGGTATATTAAGGAAAACTAGAAAACAATTACAAGATATTAATAATGAAAGAATTAATATAGTTAAAGTTGTTTCTAATTTTCAACTTATTTCAGGGGTAGTAAGTAATTTATTTGATGTTTTATTTTTTGCTTTAGGATGTTTATTAGTACACTTAAATAGTCTTACTATTGCTAATTTTGTTATTTTATATACTTATAAGTCTAGAGTAGATAATTTATTAAATTACTATAATAGTTTTATTATGTATGTTAAAAACTTTAATTTAAGTGCTACAAGAGTGTTTGAAGTAATAGGAGATACTTTTGATAAAGAAAGTGATGATGGTAAAAATATAAATAAATTAAGTGGCAAGATAGAGTTTAAAGATGTATCTTTTGCTTATTCAAAAGATAATGTTTTGAATAATATTAGCTTTACTATTAATCCTGGAGAAAAGATAGGTTTTGTTGGTAGTTCTGGTAGTGGAAAAAGTACTATTCTTAAACTATTAACTAAGTTATATTCATTAGAAGAAGGAAAAATATTAATTGATGAAAAGGATATTAATAATATTTCTAATAAATCATTAAGAAAAAATATATCTTTAATACCACAAAATCCCTATATATTTAATTTCTCAGTATTAGATAATTTAAAAATAGGTAATTTAGATGCTTCTAATGATGAAATTATAGAATCTTGCAAGAAAGTGAATATTTATGATGTAATTATGAAACTTGATGATAAGTTTAATACTTTTGTTGGTGAAGGTGGTGTAACGTTGAGTGGCGGTGAAAGGCAAAGACTTGCGATTGCTAGAACATTACTTACGAAAAGTAATATAATTTTATTTGATGAAGCGACTAGTGCTTTAGATAATGTTACACAAGATAAAGTTCAAAGGGCTATTTATGGATTAAATAAAGAGAAAACTGTTTTGATTGTTGCGCATAGATTATCTACTGTTAATAAGTGCGATAGGATTGCTGTTGTAGATAAAGGAAATATCGTTGATATAGGAACACATAAAGAATTGTATGCAAGATGCAATAAGTATAAGCAATTATATGATCTTGATATGTAATAAAAGGGCATTTTAATTTTTTGATTGATAATAGTTTAAGAACTTAATTTGTCTTTTGTATTGACTTTTCAGTTAACTGTAATGTTAAAGTAAAGACGAAAGGAGGAAATATATGAATAGTATCATAGCATAATTATATATTTTGTAGTATCATATTTATATGAAAGGTAATGATTATATGCTGTACAGGATAGGTGAGTTTTCTAAATTTACAGGTATTCCGATTAGAACCCTTAGATATTAGGGTGTAAATTTTTTTTGTAGGTAAGATAATGAATTTTTGATATACTTATTATACAAGGAGTAGTAGTATGTATG
>CALVIR010000066.1 GCA_944331915.1 uncultured Bacilli bacterium
GTTAGAATTTTTAAAACTCGGTTATTTCAATCATTTTAAAATTTAACTTTACATTTCTTTTAACTTTACATTCTAACCCACTATGACACTTTCAAAACTTCGTTTTGCAAAGATGACAGTGGGCTCCTAGCGGAGAGCTCATAAATTATCAATCTTATGATGGATAATTTATGTTTGGCTTCGCCAAATCAAAATAATATTTTCATATCATTCAAATATTATTTTGACTACTGAAAAATTTTTCTGCTACCTAGCATAAAATTTTTTCAGTATCTCTCTGTTATGCTTTGTAAGAATATAGAGCAATACCTATATAGTCTTTTTTAGCATAACAAAAAGACCCATTAGGCACAACAAATAAAACTACTAATATTGCAATTTTTTTGCAAAGTAGTGAGTTTTACTTGAAACATGCTAATCGGTCTTAACCACTGCTGGACATTTTACATACTATTCATTCTAAACCAGCCAAATATATTTCACCGCATTGGGTTAATAAGCTTATTACAAATCTTAATTCTCTATGTCTCGGAAGTGTGAGAATAATTTATTGTACCACTTTATTAACCAGTGTTTCGTGTCTATTAATTTTTCAGTGTACTATAAAATACATATATTTTATACCATGAATTGTGTCGAAAGTCAAGAAAATTTGCCATTTTCGTTGAAATAAATAGGTTTTATTGTTATAATTTTGAATATAAAAAATTAATTTTAGAATGAATGAAAATAAAATCAAAGATAAAATAAATTTAGGAGATGTAGAATGAAAGTTTTTAAAACAATAATGTCAAGTTTTAAGCATACAAAATTATTAATACTTATATTTTTTATATTAAGCATAGTACTAAATTATTTAACAACATATATACCAGTGGTAATACAATATTTTATAGATGTATTGTTAAATCAAAATGTTAATAATGCTATAATAGAGAATTTTATTAGTGTATTTAATAATAAATTGTCATTTATTCCAATAGTATGTATATTTTTGCTACTGATTGAAGGAATAATTGTTTTATCAACATATATAAGAACAATAGTTAAAAATAAAATAATACAAGAATTCCAATTTGATTTAAAACTAAAGTTATTTGATCATATACAGAATTTAACATATCAAGACTTTTATAAAAATTCACTTGCAGATTTAGTACAAAATTCGACAGATGATGTAAATAATATAGTAAATTTTATAGAAAAACAATTTACATACATATTAGATATTGTATTAATAATTATTTTTGCAATATCCCAACTTGTAAATTTAGATTTAAGATTATCAAGTATTATGATTGCAGCAATTTCAATTATAATTCTATTATCAATATGGTATTTTAAGAAATCCAAACCAATTATAGAAAATAGAATAAAAGTACAAAGAGAGATGTATTCAGAGTTAAATGATAATTATTCAAATATAAAATTTATGAAGATTAACAATTTACAAAAAAAGGAAAAAGAAAGGTTTAATAAAATAAATGTAAAAAATTTTGAAGCAAATAAAAGCAAAGTAATAATCGATAGTTGGTATAATATGTTATCTGTAAATATTGTAAAAATTCAAGCTCCATTTATATTTATATTAAGTAGCTTTTTATATGCTCAAGGCTTTATTTCAATAGGAAGTATATATGTAACGATAAATTACTCTAATAAAATAACAAGAGCATTTACAGATTTAGCAGAAATATTAGAATTTTTAAATTTATGCATTGCTTCATATAAAAGACTAGACAATTTATTAAATCTAACTTTAGAAGATGAAAAGACTGAAAATAAAAATATTGAAATAGAAAATACAACAATAACATTTAAAAATGCTAACATTAAGGTTAATGATAAAACAGTTTTGAAAAATTTAAACTTTACAATTAATCCAAATGAAAAAGTAATGATTGCAGGTAGTACAGGAAGCGGAAAATCTATATTACTAAAAACATTAGTAGGATTTTATGATTATGAAGGTAGCATAAAAATAGGAGAATATGAAGTTAGAGATTTAAATAAAAAATGTGTAAGAGAAAATATTTGCTTATTATTACAAGACTCATATTTATTTTCAAAAACTATTGCGGAAAACATAAAAATATTAGTACCCCAAATAACATATCCAGAAATAGTAGAACTTTCAAATTTCTTCTCATTTCATAAAGATGTAACAAAATTTGAAAAAGGCTATGAAAGTGCAATTGGAAGAAATGGAATGGTATTATCAAAAGGTCAAAAACAAAGATTAGTATTGGTAAGAGCATATACAAAACCAAAACCAATAATGATTTTTGATGATTCTTTTAGTGCAATTGATAGAATAAATAAAAAGAAAATATTAGAAAATTTAATGTCATTAGAAGACAAGTCAAGCAAAATATTTGTTACTCATGATATTGAATTAGCTACAAAATTTGAAAAAATAATTTATATAAATAATGGAGAAGCGATATGTGGAACACATGAAGAATTATTAGAAAACAAAAATTATAATGAAGTATATAGTTTAAATTTGAATAAAATAGGAGAAGAATATGCTTAATAAAAAAATATTAAAGGAAATGTTTAATTTTACTACCAATAAAAATAAAACACTAAAAATTGGAATAATTATGTTTTTACAATCTTTACCATATCTTATATTTTATCAATATATACTATCTCAAGTAATCGACAACTATATACCAGATAAAAATGTAAATATGGTATTGATATTATCATCAATTTTGATTGTAATTATAGTAATTAGATTTTTCTTTGATAAATATTCGGAAATTCAAAGAAAAACATGTTATTATGATAATGATATGCAAATAAAAAATAAAGTATTTAATAGTATACAAGATGCAGATATTAGCAAATTAGATAAAATACAAGTAGGTAATTTATTTAATTTAACAACAACGCAAAGTTTTGAATCTTCACAATTATTTGTATGGAATTTTTTAGGAATATTTGCAGTAAGAATAAGAAGTATTTTAATTACATCAATTATAATGTTATTTATAGACTGGAAAATTGCATTAGTTGTTATAGGAATATTCATTCTATCTTATATTATATTGATACCATTTTATAATAAGAATATGGAAACTTATAGAAAATTACAGCAATCTATAATTGATTTGCAAGGCAAAATTAATGAATATATAGATAGCTTTTCAACTACAAAAACATTAAGATTAGAAGAAATAAATATTAATGATATTAAGTCAATGTTAGGAAAAGCAAAATGTGAACTAATTAAATCTAGTAAAATTTTAGGATTACATACAGCTTTATTTGCTTTATTAACATTTTTTGCTACAATCGTAACTTTGATTATTGGTGGAAATCAACTCATAATAGGTGTTGGATTAGGTTCAACAATAATTCTAATAGTAGATTATATCAGTGATATTAGTAGCCATATGAACAGTCTATTAGAACATGCACATGGAGTAATGAACAAATATAATTGTTTTATAAATATTTTAGAAATTGTAAGTATTAATAAAGAAGATGATAAAGGAACAATAGAATTAGAAAAAATTGATTCAATAGAATTTAAAGATGTAAAATTAAGTTATGATGGTGTAAACACAATATTAGAAAATATAAACTTAAAAATAGATAAGCCAATAACAATTGCAGTTGTTGGAAAAAGCGGAGCGGGAAAAACATCATTTGTTAATTTAATTCCACGATTTTATAATTTAACAGAAGGTCAAATCTTAATAAATGGAATTGATTATACAAAATACAAGTTAAGTGAATTAAGAAAAAATATTTCATATGTATTCCAAGACCCTGTCATTTTAAATATGTCTATAAAAGATAACCTAATGTATGGAAATGATAATGTGCAATTAGAAGATGTTATAAAAGTTTGTAAAGAAATAGGTATAAATGATAAAATAAAAACTTTTGATAATGGATATGATACAATTATAGATGCTCGGAACAGATATATTATCTTATGGTGAAAAGCAATTATTAAGTTTTGCTAGAGCAATTCTAAAAGATGGAAGTGTTGTAATACTTGATGAAGTAACATCAAATTTGGATTTGGAATTTGAAAAAAATGTTATGGAAGCAAATAAAGTTATTTTAAAAAATAAAATATCTTTTGTAATTGCACATAGAATAAATACAATTAAAGATGCTGATCTAATTATATTTATAGATGATAAGAAGATTGTAGAAATGGGAAATCATGAAGAACTTATTGAAAAACAAGGATATTATTATAATTTGTATATGAGTAAGGAAAAAGTTCAAAATAATTAATAAAAATTTTAAGACAATATATGTAATTTGAGCAGAGATTCAAGTAAGTCTCTGCTCAATGAATTTAACAATAAATCAATTCATTTAATACAATTTCTTCTGCTAAATGCTTATAATTATTCATAATTCCTACCCATTTTAGTGGATCAGTATTTTTCAAATTTTCATCAATAGGATTTTTATCTAACATTTGCTTCATAAGTATTTCAAGTTTTTTCTTAGCTTGTATATCAGTTTCTACAATATGTTTTCTTAAAGTTTTGTTCATAAACATTATTATATATTCGGCTTTTTTATGTGATTTTAAATATTCTAATCTTAAGTGTCCATATTTTCCAATTTGATAATCTTTTTCATATTCTTCTTTCTCCAAATATAAGTCAGGAATAAAATAATCTCCTTCTTTGTGATAAGTTATCTCTACCATAATAAAATCCTCCTAAATTTTAATTTCACTACTTTTTAGAACTATATTTTATATCGTTTTCAGCTATCTACAAATATAAATTTTTAAAAGTGTACTTAACTTAAGTATACTGGGTTAGGAATTTTGACAAAGCAAAATTCCTGTGCCTACGAAGTAAATGCTAAAGGAGGAAAAGAGATGAGCGAAGAATTAGCATATTCTATTCATTTAGGTAGTGATAAAAATAAAACAGTAAA